>JBCDJE010000350.1:0-5141 GCA_038748185.1 Bacteroidota bacterium | reverse complement strand
TTTTACTAATAATCCAGATTTAACAGGAGATATACCAGTAAGCATAAAGGATTTAGCCAACTTAGAAGAGTTAACTATTTCTTCAACAGGTATTAATAAGTTTGATGTCACTTCTATTTTGCCTCTATCGAATTTAAAAAGGCTTTCACTAAAAAATAATAAGTTGGAAGATTTGCCCGATCTAAGTAGTATGGCAAATTTGGAAGCTTTTGAAGTGGAGAATAATCAATTAACTTTTGAAGATATTATTCCCAATAAAGAGAGATTGACTTCTTACGCACCTCAAGCTGATATTGGTAATCCTGATAACCCCGTATTGAATGTTGGTGCCGATTACGAATATAACTTACCTAATTTTGATGCAAGGCTTGATAATCACTATCAATGGTTTAAAGATGGAGTCCCCTTTATCGAAGGTAGAAATCTAAAATTGGATAATATTGGTGAATTAGATGCGGGAGAATATTATTGCGAAATTACGAATGATGAAATACCAGAATTAACATTGTATTCGAGAAAAATCACTTTACGTGTAGCAGAAGATTGTCGTTTAAGTGATTACAATGCCTTAAAAAGGATATACGAAGAAACTGATGGTTTTAATTGGACATGGGATGTTCCAGCTAACCAATGGGATTTTATCTCTGATCCTGCTACAGTTGATATGACAAACTGGGAGGGGTTACAGTTCAACGATGAAGGGTGTATTACAGGGCTTTTTTTAATAAATAAAGGATTAAATGGAGCATTGCCTATAGAAGTTGGTGATTTGATAAACCTAGATTCTCTTGTTATTAGGGGAAATACAAATCTTACTGGTGCAATACCACTTGAAATTGGTCTAATTGAACCTCTAACTTATATTGACCTTTCATCTAATAGCCTAGAGCAAGAAATCCCTTCTTCAATTATAGATTTAAAATCACTGACCTACCTAAATCTTTCAAAAAACAAACTAAGGGGTGAGATACCTCAAAACATAGGAGCATTAAATAAATTACACCAGCTTGTTTTATCTGATAATTTAGGAGATGGTAATGGATTGAGTGGTGAGATACCAGTAAGTATTCAGAATCTTACCGTATTAGATACCCTAATACTTAATCAGAATAAATTTTCAGGACAAATACCGCCTGAGACAGGGGCGCTTCAGAATTTAAAGTACCTGGAGCTTTCTGAAAATCAATTTAGCGGAGATTTACCTGCACAATTGTTTAATGCTACTTCTTTAGAGAGTTTAAGTATTTTTGGTAATAACTTAACAGGTAACATACCTGCAGAAATTACTCAGCTTAATTCTTTAAAAGAACTTAATATCAGAGATAACGATTTTACAGGAGACTTACCAAATGGCTTTGCTACTGCCCAAATTACACGATTATTGATAAATGGAAATAACTTTGAAAATATAGGTGATTTATCTGCCCTCTCACTTGTCGCTATTACGAATGTAGCTGATAATATGCTGACCTTTGAAGATTTGATTGATTATGTAGATCAGATTGATTTCTACAATCCTCAAGACAGTGTTGGCGAACAACAGATAGAGGAGTTAATTGTAGGGCAAGATTATATTTTTGATCTTAATATTGATGTGGCTGTTACTTCTAATACCTATACTTGGAAGAAAGATGGTGTAACAGTTGATGTCAATAACGTAAATAGATTTTCTATTATTGATGCCACACTAGAAGATGCTGGAGAATACACCTGTGAAGTTACCAATCCGAATTTAGAAGATCTTACCTTATACAGTAGAAAGTTTATTTTAACTACTAATAATACAGGTGGTGATGAACTTAGTATTTTGGGCGATTCAATTGTTTGCCTACGGTCTTCAAAGGAATACATAGTTGTAAATAGCTCAGGAGATGTTACATGGTCTGTAACACCTGCAGATACAGGAGTACTTACTTCACCAAACACTACTGCTACAGATGTATTCTGGATTGGTGCAGGAGTTGTTGAACTTTCTTTAACAGATAACATTAGCGGAAATTCTATTACAAAAATTGTAACAGTTGTAGATAAATTTGATCCGCCAGAAATTCTTTTTAAACCTGTATTGCTAGTTAATGATCCCTTTGAAGATATTTTCGCATTAGGTATACAGAATGCTGAATATAACTGGTATTTTCAAGATGAGCTAATATTTACCGGGACAGTATTTAATCCGGCAAATGTTACAGAGAATGGGTTCTCCAATACAAATCCTGGCTCCTATGATTTTGAAGTGATACAATCTGCTGACAATTGTCAGAGCGATCCAGCTAAGTTTAGAGTGAGAATTGTAGAAATAGATTTGCCTAATCCCGAAAATTTAGTAGCTGAGAGACAAGGAGAGAGTACTGTGAAGTTAGAATGGGAATTTGTTCAAGGGACACTCGCTGATAGTATTGTAATAGAACGGTCAATTAATAATATAAATAATTTTGAAATAATTGATATTGTACCTTATGAAGGCATAAATGAGTACATAGATAATTTAATACTTGAAGAAGGTAACCAGTACTTTTATCGAATAAGACTCGCCGATTTTGAAAATAATCGTGTTTCGCCTTATAGTAATATTGCTAATGTATCTATTGGTGTAGGTATAAATAACCCTCCTATCGTGAGTGATATTAGTAAGCTTGGAGATTTAGAAGATAACATAACTTTTGCTTTTACTGATTTTGAGAACGCCTTTTCAGATCCGGATGGAGATATTTTAGTTAGTGTTATCATAGAAACACCTTCAGAAAATGGTACTTTATTTTTAGGTAATATCGCCATTTCTGCAGGAGACATTATTAATGCAACAGAACTTGGCTCTTTGTTATTTGTACCAAATAATGGTTGGTCTGGTGAAACATCTTTCTCTTACAATGCTAGTGACGGAGAACTCACGTCCTTGACACCAGCCGATGTAAACATAATTATTTCTGAAATAGATATTTCTATGCCTGCTGACCTTATTATAAGCGCCAGCGCTGATGCTTTAGCAGTTTTTCCTGAGGGAAGTATCAATTTTGAAATTGTGGGTGAGAATATTGGTGAAAGAGTAGCTAATGATTTTAATATTCAGGTTTATATTTCAAATGATTCTTTAATTTCAGTAGATGACATCCTAATCTCAGAAGAAAGAATTGACTCACTAGCTGAGACACCTATTATACTTTCACAGACCATTACTATACCTACAGAGTTTCCTACCGGAGAGTATGTGATCATTTTCTACATAGATAGTAATAATGGTGTAGAAGAGGTTGATGAAACTAATAATTTGGCTTACTTAGCTATTATTGTAAGAGAAATATTACAAGACCCTGTGATTCCTAATATTATTACACCAAATGGAGATCTAATCAATGATTTACTTATCATAGAAAATGTTGAACAATATCCTCAAAATAAATTTCAGGTACTCGATAAGTGGGGTAATGAAGTATTTAGTAGTGAAGGTTATCAAAATAACTGGCCTGGAACAGATAGTGAAGGTGCTTTACTTCCAGCTGGAAATTACATAGGCATATTCACTGTTTCAGGTGATCAATCTAGCTCATTCTCAGAAGTGATAACAATAATAAGGGAATAGCTAAACATACTAAAAATCGAAAAGCTTGATCCCTTAATAAAATTAGAGATATGAAAAAAAGTCTATTATGGTTTTTAATTACTTTTTTGTTAACAGCAAACCTTAATGCACAAGAGCTACCTGTTTTTAGTCAAAAATTCAATAACGGCTTAATCTACAACCCTTCACAAGCCGGTTTGCATTCAGGTGCAGTAGATATAAGTTACCAAAGACAATGGTCGGGGCTAGATCGCTCGATTAATAATTTGTATGCCGGTCTGCAAAACCATTTTGCAGATGGTAGGATTGGTATAACCGCAAATGTATTTAGAGAAAAATTTAATTTATTAAGTACCAATTTTATATCTGCTGGTGCTGCGTATCACCTTCCCTTTGGTAATAATTCGGGGCTTTCAATGGGAGTTTCGGTTGAGTATGCCAATATTAATCTCGATTTAAATAATGTAAATATATCTCAAGAAAATGATCCGCTTATTCAAAATTTCCCAGGTTATAACCATATTGATTTTGGTTTTGGTTTTACATTGAGTTTACAGCATTTTCAAATAGGGGCTAGTTCAGTAAGGTTTGCACAGTTTCTAAATACTGAAGATGCAGTTGAAAAAGATTATTTTCCTGCGATGATAAGCGGGTTTTCATCTTACCGGTTTTTATTAGCAGATGAGAATAGTTGGTTAGAACCAAGAATTCATTATAGACTAGTAGATAACCAACTAAATATATTAGATGTAGGGCTCTATTTTACATACAATAATCTTATTACAGCAGGGGCTTCTTATAGAAATAATGCAACAATTAGTGGTAGTGTAGGTGTACATCTTCAAGATTTTACCATTGCATATTCTCGTCAAACACTTTCTAATGAATTTTCAAGCGATTTAGGTGGCTCAGATGAAATTACATTGCGTTATACCTTCAATGAAAATCTTAACTTTTTTGGTACAGGAAGTAGTAGATATAGAGGTAGATTGGGAGGAGGGTTAGGAAGAGGTAGAGATTCTAATTCTAAATTAATGGACAGAAGAGTAGATAGACCTAGAAATAGGCTAAATAAAAATAAAGAAAGAAGGAAATTAAGAAATTATAAAGGAAAATATAAAAAGCTTCTTCGTAATAGTAGAAACTAATTTCAATTTTCAACAAAATATTACTAGTTATAAAGCTTGCAACCTTCATTGCATACTTTGAGCCTTACGGTGGCCACCTTCTAAAGTTTAAATTATGGACGTATTAATAAGCTGTAATTAATAATTCCCTAACCTTTTTTCCTAAAAGAATTCTTTCCTCTAAAGTATACCTTTAAACTAGGAGCAAAAATAGAATTTGGTAAATAGCTAGTTATCATATTGTTAGATTGAAAAAGGTAGTCTAAAATACTGTTTTAACAAGAAATAATTATCTTATTCTTATCTATAAAAATTCAGAATAACACACTTAATGTTTTTCAAAAATGATCGAATTAGTTGACTGCGGAATAGTAGGCTATTTATCATTTTAAATCAAAAAAAATATTTTTTATTTAGTCTAAGCTACAAGTATTATCATACTTTATTATTTTTATGTG
>JBCDJE010000349.1:0-5147 GCA_038748185.1 Bacteroidota bacterium | reverse complement strand
GATATATCGTTAAATAGTGCTTGCATTCACCAGTGACCGTCGGTGGTTTATCAACAGATTCATTAATTTCCAAATTGGTTAAGGAATCACGTTTAGCAATACAATGGTCTTTTTCGTCATATTGTCCAAAGGCGACAAGGGTATTTAGAAGTAATATTGTTATTAAGATTTTTTTCATTTCAATGCTTCCACAAGATAAAAGTAAAAATCATTATTTTATGAGAAAGCTATACTACTCATTATTAATAATCTCGGTTAGTTTACTTTGTTCATGCCAATCGCAAAGCCCATCAGAAAGCAAACCTAATATCATCTTAATTATGTCAGATGATCAAGGTTGGGGACAAGTTGGATATTACAATCATCCCATTCTGAAAACACCTAATCTAAATGAGATGGCAAAAAATGGGTTGAGGCTTGACAGGTTCTACGCTGGAGCACCTGTTTGCTCTCCTACCAGAGCATCCGTTTTAACAGGTAGAGCTCATGATAGAACTGCTGTATTCTCACATGGTTTCCCTATGCGTATACAAGAAAAAACAGTTGCTCAGACATTAAAAAATATAGGGTATAATACTGCACACTTTGGTAAATGGCATTTAGACGGATTACGAGGTCCGGGAGTACCCATTTTTAAAGATGATCTAAGAAATCCTGAATATTTCGGATTTGATGAATGGATTTCTGTTACAAATTTTTTTGATATTAACCCTTTAATGAGCCATAAGGGAGAAATAAAAGAATATAAAGGCAGCTCTTCTAATATTATCGTAAATCAAGCTTTAGAATTCATCGCTAGCAATAAAGACGAGCCTTTTTTTGTGGTAATTTGGTACGGAAGCCCTCACGATCCATGGAGTGCTTTAGAAAGCGATAAAACAGAGTTACCAACAACCTTAGAAGAGAAAGATAAAAATTATCTAGGAGAGATTGTAGAGATGGATAAAAGCATAGGGCTTTTAAGAAGTGAACTAAAAAAGATGGCATTGTCTCAAAACACTATCGTATGGTTCAATAGTGATAATGGAGGCTTACCAGAAGGAGGCAAAGAAGGCGTTGGTGGATTAAGAGGTTTTAAAGGAAGTATTTATGAAGGAGGGCTACGCGTTCCATGTGTAATCGAATGGCCAGATAAGCTAAAAGGTGGGCAAATGAGTAGTTATCCTGCTAGTACTATGGATATATTCCCAACTATCGTTTCTATATTGGATTTATCAGAAGATAACTTGACCCAGCCAATTGACGGTGTTAGCATTCAATCTATTTTTAATAGTGATGTGATCTCTCGGGAAAAACCGATTCCCTTTAAATTCAGAAATAAAGGAGCACTTATTGACAATGATTATAAACTAGTTGTGACAGATATAGAAAAAAAGCAATATGCCCTTTACAATATAAAAAAAGATATAGCTGAAACTACAAACATTCTACAAGAACACTCAAAAAAGGGCAAAGAGTTGATTAATTATTATGAAACCTGGCTGGCATCAGTCAAAAACAGTGTTGTAGGAAACGATTACCAAGAAGGTCTTTCAGTTCCTGACCCTAAACCTCAACTTTGGTGGGACACTCCTGAATACGCTCCTTACATTGAGACTTGGAAAGATAGACCAGAATATCATTATCGCTTAAAAAGAGCAAATAAAATTTAAGGTAACACTATACATAAAATCAGAATACTATATCATGATTTCCTTTTTTAAAATGAGCCTTAGAAAAGTAACTTTATATTTTATAGAGTATATTAATTATGCCCTCTACTTAATCTAGCTACAACACCTTTAATTATGTGGGCTAAAAACAGTAAAAAATAAGGCAATACCAACAAATCCGATTAATGAGAAAATGATTGTTTTTAAAACTTTTACATAGATATTTCTTTCTCTTCGAACTGTTTTCATGCCAAATACATCAACAAGTAACCAAAGAAAAAATCCTGATACAATTTCCATTTTATAAAATTCAAGAAAAATACTTTTATTTAATCAGTCTATCCAATTATAACTTTATTACACTAGCAAATCAAAACGTAACTGTTCTTTTAGCATTTGCTATGTAAAACCCTACTCTTCAATTAGTTTTACACCAAGTTCTTTGAGCTGCTCATTCGTAGCAGTTGAAGGCGAATCAATCATCACATCTCTACCTGAGGTATTTTTAGGGAAAGCGATAAAATCTCTAATAGAGTCTGAACCACCAAATAACGAACATAAACGATCAAAGCCAAAAGCAATACCACCATGTGGTGGCGCACCATATTCAAAAGCCTCAAGTAAGAACCCAAATTGCGCCTGTGCTTCTTCTTTGGTAAATCCTAGTGCATCAAACATACGTGATTGTATTGTTTTATCATGAATTCTTATTGAGCCTCCTCCAATCTCAACTCCATTTATCACCATATCATAAGCATTAGCCCTTATATCACCAGGTTTATTTTCGAGCAGCTCAAGATCAGCCGCAACAGGAGAGGTAAAAGGGTGATGCATTGCATGAAATCTGTTACTTTCCTCATCCCACTCTAATAATGGAAAATTCAATACCCAGAGTGGTTTAAAAACTTCTTTGTCTCTCAACCCAAGTCTATTTGCCATTTCGAGTCTTAATTCTCCCAACGCTTTTCGGGTATGTTTCAACTCTCCTGATAACACCAGCAATAAATCACCTGCTTCTGCATTGGCCTCTTCCGACCATGCCTGTAAATCTTCTTGGCTAAAAAATTTATCTACTGACGATTTAAAAGTACCATCAGTGTTACATTTTACATATACTAGCCCTTTTGCACCAATTTGCGGTCTTTTTACCCAATTAGTAATATTATCTAGTTGCTTTCTTGTATATTCTCCACAGTTCTTTACACAAATACCCAATACTGTCTCGGCATCATCAAAAACTTTAAATCCTTTCCCTTTGGCAACATCATTGAGATCTTTAAATGTCATCTCAAAACGAATGTCAGGCTTATCAGAACCATAAAGCCTCATAGCTTCAGTATATTCCATTCTAGGGAAATCGTTTATTTCAATTCCTTTTACTTCTTTGAAAAGGTATTTTGCTAACCCTTCAAAAATTTGCAGAATATCTTCACGCTCCACAAAAGCCATTTCACAATCTATTTGTGTAAATTCCGGCTGGCGATCAGCCCTTAAATCTTCATCTCTAAAACATTTTACCAACTGGAAATACCGGTCAAAACCGGCTACCATTAAAATCTGTTTAAAAGTTTGTGGAGATTGTGGTAATGCATAAAACTCTCCAGAATTCATTCTAGAAGGAACTAAAAAATCTCTAGCACCTTCTGGTGTAGATTTTATTAATACCGGAGTTTCTACCTCAATAAATTGCTGCTTGTCTAAGTAATCGCGAGTGGCTTTGGCCATCTTATGCCTTAACTGCAAGCCCTCTCTAACAATATCTCTTCTCAGATCGAGATAGCGGTATTTCATACGCAAGTCATCTCCACCATCGGTATCATTTTCTATTTTAAACGGAGGTACTTTTGAACGATTAAGTACAATTAGTTTTTCTATTTTTATTTCAATATCACCAGTTGGAATCTTATCATTTTTTGAAAATCTTTCTGCCACTATACCTTCTGCACTAATAACAAACTCTCTTCCCAGTTCCTTCATTTGGTTTATGGTCGGCTGGTCTGTAACGCCCTCTTCACCAAAAATTTGGGTAATCCCGTACCTATCTCTTAAGTCAATCCATACAAGGGCACCCTTATCTCTTACTCTTTGCACCCAACCGTTTAATTTTACCTTTTTCCCTACATCCGAAATACGCAGTTCCCCACAAGTATGTGTTCTAAACATTTTTTTTGATGGAATAAATTTTGTAAAGTTATTGTTAATACATGTAAACAGATGAAATATCTATCTACAACTGTTCAAAACTATCATTTCTAATTAAATATTACTAGCATCTACAAGCAAATGAATTAGCAGGTATGCAATACAATTAATTATCGCCTTATTTTTCAACCATAATTTGTAAATCTTTATGACCAAGCTAGTTGAAGAGAGCAATCATACTAATCTTGCCTACAAAATGGAATCAGCAAACTTAGCTTTTGTTCAACCTCCAAAAATATCAGAAAATAAATGGATACTATGGGCAAGTTGGTGTTTTATCACCTTACCTCCTATCGGTTTACTTGCTTTTTCTATTTATAAACTTTTCGCCTAATTCTAAGCTTTTTATTCACTAGAAGCTTTCAGTCACTATTTTTAGTGCATGAATAAGCACGCTAATGGTGTAAAAAACAGAAAATGGCTTTTTTCTAAAAGCATTGATATATTATTTCTTTTGCTGCCTGTTTGGGTTTGCTGGTTAGTATGTTTTAGTTTACCAGAAAGTATACTCTATAAAGAACTTCCTTTGTGGTTTTGGGTAGTTTTTATTTTAGGAATAGATGTAAGCCATGTTTGGAGTACGATATTTAGAACTTATTTAGATAAGGAAGAATTTGAACTCCATAAAACCCTTCTGCTTTTTACACCATTCGTTGCGTTTCTTTTTTTATTTTGTCTAGCTTTCATATCACATTTATGGTTTTGGCGTTTTCTCGCTTATTTAGCCCTCTATCATTTCATAAAACAGCAATATGGTTTTTTAGCACTTTATAAAGCAAAGTTCAAACAAAACTTACATCAGAAAATATTACAAGATAAATGGGTTATCTATTTCTCAATGGTATATCCAGTTATTTTTTGGCATTTAAGCGGTAACCGGGTATTTAACTGGTTTGTGCAAGGAGATTTCTTTATCCCTTTTACAAAAATACCAGACAACCTTTATAGTATTAGCACCAATATTGGCAATATTTTACAAGTTGCTAATATTTTATACTGGATGGTGATCGCAACATGGTTAGCAGAAGAAGTTTTACTTAGCCTCAATAAAAAACAGCCAATTGCCATTGGGAAAATTTTGTGGCTAGTTACAACAGCTTGTAACTGGTACTTAGGCATTGTTTACTTTAATTCTGATATAGCCTTTTCCCTAACCAATGTGGTTGCGCATGGTATTCCTTATATTGTATTAATCTTCTTTTATGTTGAGAAGAAAAAGCAAGTAAAACAAAAAAAGAGTAGTGGTTTGTTAAAAGGGATATTAAACATATCTCTTATGCTGATCTTAATAAT
>JBCDJE010000348.1:0-5164 GCA_038748185.1 Bacteroidota bacterium | reverse complement strand
CCTTTTTATATTGCAGGACAAAATTTGTCTTTTAAGCTGAAACAGCTTAAATATGATAATGTAAAAACAGCCTATATTGATAAGGAGAATAGCTTAAAAAAGTTAGTGATAAAAAAAGGCTTTAGGTCATTTTCAAACCATGCGTTGTTAAGGTATTTTAAATACGAGCAAGTACTTGAATTATGGATAAAGCCACCAACAGCTACTAATTATTCCCTATTAAAAAGATATAAAGCGTGTGGTGAGACAGGTAACTTTGGACCAAAAAAACTATTAGGTGATCGCCAAATTCCCGAAGGCATTTATGAGCTTGATAAATTCTTACCTACAAGCGACAACTTTCTGGCAGTTACCATAAATTATCCTAACAATGCCGATGCAAACCGCAATAGCCAGCAAGATGAAGTTAGTATAGGTGGTAATTGTGCAAATAAGGGAAATATCAACTTCGACGTTGAAAGTATGAAAGAGCTATATGTAATATTAGTTGAAGCAAAAGGGGCTGGACAAAAAAGCATTCCTATACATATATTCCCTGCTACTATGGTAGAAAAAAATATCACCAAATTGCAAAGCCTTCATCCCTCAAACGAATACTACAAAGATTTTTGGGCTTCCTTAAAAGTAGCGTTCAATTATTTTAATAAAACCAGAAAAGAGCCTACAATAGGTGCTACAGATAACGGAATGTATGTTGTACAAAGTGCAACAGGGGATATTCTTTGGACTCCTGAAAGCAAAAAAAATCCTCAAATCTTAACGGCATCTTACAAAAGAAAACCTTCAGCTATTACAACAAGGGGAGTATTACCTACTAGTAAAGTGGGTATAAAACAAGTGAGCACCAACGATAAAAGTGTGGCAGACGGTAGTAAAATTCATTTTGTTGGTGAAGGAGAAACGCTTTATGCGATTTCAAGAAAATATCAGGTAAGCCTCGATAATATCAGGCAATGGAATAGCTTATTTACAAACAATCTAACCATAGGACAAGCTATTAAAGTAAGCGCTCCTCCTTTCTACATTGTAAAACAAGGAGATACCATGTACTCTATTGCGAAAAAGCATGGGCTCACTTTAACAGAATTGCAGAGCTTAAATAACATGAATGATTTTTCTATCAAACCCGGTGATAGGTTAAGAGTAAAAAAGGGGTAGTAGCATTAGTAGTACATCTGATTTAAAAAACTCTCTAATACTTATTTTTCTACACTTCTTAGAAATTCGATAGTTGTAGTGAGGAATAACTGTTTATTAGTTTCAGTAATAGGAATATGTCCGGTATTAGGGACTATCCATAAATTTGAACTTGGTAAATATTTATATAGCAATACTGCTGCATTTATACCCATTATTTCATCTTGATCGCCATTAATTATCAGCGCTTTAGCATTTATCAATTTTAAATCTTCATCGTTTAGCCTAATCTCATAATTCAACTCCGGATCAAATAAGGCTCTAATTTGTTGATCGCCATGATGATGTATTTCTCGAAGCTGTTCAATAAATTGAACAGGTAAATTATCGAAATTAAATTTATTTTCAATTTCTTGATTATCACTACCACTATAATTGTGTGATGCTGCAATAAGAATCATGGACTCTATTCTATTGGGATTTAAACTTGCCAGTTGTAATAAGGCGATGCCTCCAAAACTTAAACCCATTGCCTTCACTTTGTTCAAGCTTAAGTGATCCATAAATGCCAATATGTCATTGGCTGCTTTTTTTATTGAGAAATCCTTTGTGAGAGGAGTTGTTCTTCCATGCCCTCTCAGGTCAAGGGCATATACTTCATAACTTTTAGCATATTCCTTAATATATTCTATCCAAAACTGAGAAGATTGAGTCCATCCATGCAATAGGATTAAAGGCTCTCCCTCTCCATATACTTCATAGTATAATTCTATTCCATTTACATTAACGATTTCCGTTTTTTTAGGCACTTGCCCAGCACTTTGCCCTGCTAATAAAACCATAAGCACTAAGAATAATACATTCGCCATTATTTGGATATGTAACTTTTTATATAGAGACATCAAGTATTATTAAATTGATGCAATTCTCTAACGGATACAAAAAATTTCTAGAAGATTCCGTCAAATCTTAAGCAAAGAATCGAGAAATCCGGCATTAATTTCTTTTTTCTTTAGTACTAGTGTGGGGATAGATATATTGTGTAGTAATATTTTTTCAGTAGTACTTCCTAGAAAAGCTGCTGCAAGTGTAGATTTTCCTTTAGAACCCATCATAATCATATCGACATGTTCTACTAGTCCTATGTTAAAAATAATTTTTGCTTTGGCATTTCTTGTATCTAATTGGAACTTGGTTTTGAGATTCACCCCTTCTACATTAAGGTCTTTAATAAAATGTTTAAAACGTTTTTGAGCGTTTTCCTTCATAATTTTCGAAAACTCTTCGGGAGACTTTCCCGATGCCAAATAACCATTGGGGAGATTGTAAATATTGAGGCAAATAATTTCTAAAGGCGTTCTCTTCGCTAAGTTTACTGCCTTTTCCAAAGCAATATGAGCAAATTCAGAGAAATCAATAGGGATAAGTACCTTGTTAAATTTTGCTAGTGAATTCTGTGTTAAGGTAAGCACTGAACATAAAGCTCTTCTTGCCAATTTTCTTGCGAGTGCTCCGGAGCCTTCTGTAATTGTTTTTCTACCAATAACAATCATATCGGTATCCTGCCTTTTACTCACCGTTAGTATTTCACCGAGTGGGTCTCCATTTTTTACTCTGTAAATTATTTCTCCTTCAAAATTTCCTTTATTTTGTCCTATCAACTGCTCCAGCTTGTAAATAAGTTCTTCCCTTTTTGGTATGGTTCCTTCTCCATCTGGTTTAGGTACTTCTTCATCTAGGTCAGTATCTCGTGCAACATGCGTAATTACTATTTTTTTAAATTCAAGTAGCTTCGAGAACTCAAATACATAGTTCACCAGACTAGTATCCATAGCCGAAAAATCCAATGCAACCAGAACATTATTAATTGTGTACATGAACTTTTAAAAAACTTTTCTGTAAAAATATGTTCACCAAAAGGTATTTAGTTTTTTGCAGTAAGTTGGAGCTTCATTAGTATTATCTCTATTTAGCTTTACTGACCGCTAAGATATCCGGTACATGTATATTTTCATCTTACCTAAATAACTCTTTATCTAGTTTGAGTAGTAAGTATAAATCACATTTATATTAGATGCCGAACATTTAATAGTTTATAGCACAATTAAAACTTATATCTTGTTAGCACCAGATTATTCTTAAGCCAATACTCAATACATTCATCAAGCCACTGAGACCTTTTATCAATTTATTATTCTTTGAGTAGGTTTAAGAAATGTTTGTTACTGTAAGAAACTGTTTGCTTTCTGTATTTTAGTAAAGCGAATGAAATTTAGTATTAAAAATTATTGTAAAACTAAAATACTTTTTAATGTTAAACAAACAGCTTATAATACAATATCGAAGGATAGGAAATAATACTTGAGGCTGAATACAACACCTTATCCATAATATTTTTGATTTTAAATATCCCTTTTAAAAACCAATAAATTGAAGTGCAGGTTTTATCTAAGCAAAAAATGCCCTTTATGATTTACGACGAAGAGTTGGATTTTTTAGAAAAAGTGCTTCTCATTGCCACTGGGATGCCTTCAGCTGTAAAGAACTTACAATTTATTAGTGGTGGATTTGTAAATCAAGCTGTTTCTATTGATACCGATGTAGGTAAGTTCTTCGTGAAATTTAATGAGTCTCAACCAGAAAGTATGTTTTCTGCAGAAGCATCAGGTTTAAATTTTTTACGTGAAAAGCTTCAGCATGTAGCTGTTATTCCCGAAGTGATTTATTTTGGTGAAATTTTGGGTAGACACGTAATGGTATTAGAATATATACAAGATCGCATAGAAAAGCCTATTTACTGGAAAAACTTAGGTGAAACCATTGCTACACTGCACCACATAAGCCATCATAAAGCAGGTTTACATTTTCATAATTTTGCAGGACCACTAGCACAAAATAATCTTGAAAACTCAAACTGGAGTACTTTCTTTTTTGAAAAGAGGTTAAATGTACAATTCGGACTAGCTTTTTACAATGAACTTATCACTAAGAGTTATCTAAAACAGCTAGAATTACTACAACCGATTTTTGAAAAACTTTACGAAAAAGAGCCCTTTTCTCTGTTACATGGGGATTTCTGGAAGGGTAATGTATTTCCTGCAAAAAACAATCAACCCTGTTTGTTCGATCCTGCCATTTATTTTGGGCATAGAGAAGTTGACATAGCTACCGCAGGGCTTTTCGGTGGTTTTGATGAAACTTTCTTTGAAAGTTATCAAAATGCTTTTCCCTTTTTACCAGGTAGTAAAGAAAGAATGGAAATTTATAGCCTGTACCCTTTAATGCTTTATGTAAATTTGTATGGGACAAGTTACATGAGCCGAATTGATAAAATTTTAGGAAAATATATTTAATGAGCGGAATCTATATCCACATTCCTTTTTGCAAACAAGCCTGTTACTATTGCGATTTTCATTTTAGCACGAATCTCGCAAAAAAAGAGGCGATGGTTGAGGCAATATGCCGTGAAATTGAACTGCAAAATCACTATTTAAAAGCCCCTATTACATCGATATATTTTGGTGGTGGTACACCTTCATTACTCACTCAAAAACAGCTTGAACAAATACTTCAAACTATAAAAGAGCAATTTAGTATTGTACCTAAAGCCGAGATTACACTGGAAGCTAACCCAGACGACTTAACTGCACAGAAACTACAAGACTTTAAACAGGCTGGTATTAACCGTTTAAGTATTGGTATTCAATCGTTTCTTGAACAGCACCTCAAATACATGAACCGCTCACATAATGCCACTCAAGCAGCCAATGCGGTTAAACAAGCAAGAGATGCAGGTTTTGAAATGCTAAACATCGATTTAATATATGCCTTACCTGATAAGAGTCACGATATACTCAAAAAAAATCTTGATACAGCTTTACAATTAAATTCAGAACATATATCGGCTTACTGCCTTACCATAGAACCTCAAACTGTATTTGGAAAATGGAAAACAAGCGGAAAAATACAAGAAGCTAATGAAGATTTTGCCGCCGAACAATTTGATGTACTGGTAAGTATATCAAAT
>JBCDJE010000347.1:0-5167 GCA_038748185.1 Bacteroidota bacterium | reverse complement strand
TAGCATTACCAATGCAAAAGTCGGATGGATTTTCGCCGCTTTATTGGTTTTATTAGTAAGAGATGCGGGATACGTTTTTAGGATAAGGCACCTCACAGATAAGCAGTTGACATGGGTTTCAAGTATTTTCATTATAATCTTATGGGAGTTTGCTTCAGCCATTACACCTTCAGTTGTGGGAGGTACAGCAGTAGTAGTTTTTATTATCAATAAAGAAGGAATAAAGTTTGGTAAATCGTTAGCCTATGTAATGCTAACTGCTGTGTTGGATAATCTATTTTTTGTAATAGCTTCATTACTCACTTTTATCTTAGTTCCCTTCGAAATATTTCCTCAAACAGCTAATAATTTTGAGGTTTTTGGAATGTATGTATCTGTTAAAATGACTTTTGCAATAAGTGTATGCCTCGTAGGGCTTTATACTTTTGTAATGATCTATGGTTTACTAATAAGACCCAGGGCTTTTAAATGGATACTAATAAGACTTACAGGAATAAGGCTATTAAAGAGATGGCGTAAATGGGCAGTACAAACAGGCAGTGATATGATTTTAGCTGCTGAAATTTTAAGAGAAAAGAAGCTTAAGTATTGGCTCGTTGCTGTACTATCAACTATTTTTATTTGGAGTGCACGCTACTTTATGTTGAATTGTCTTATTGCAGCATTTTCAGATATAAATGTGTATGAGCATTTACTCATTTTCGGCAGGCAAATAATTATGTGGGTGGTAATGCTTATTTCTCCAACACCTGGCAGTGCTGGCACGGCAGAGTTTGTGTTTCCTTTATTTTTTAGTGAATTCTTTAAGTTAGCGGCCTTTAGTGGTATAGTCGCTATCTTTTGGCGTTTGTTTACCTATTATGCTTATTTAGGGCTTGGTGCTTTTTTTCTTCCCCGATGGATCAGAAGAGTTTTTAATACAAAACCTAAAGAAGAGCAAGTAGTTACTCCTAAAGAAAGTTTGAAAGAAAATGTGAAATAGCAACTTTTAAGTGCTATCAGCTATATTTCTTTTTCTCTGTTTTGCATATCTTGCTAAATATTTTCATTACAGATTTTTTTAAGTTATGACTAATCCGATTTGGCTAATGACATCTGCTTACGATGATTTAAATCTTGAGCAGGTTATTAGAGAGAGTAAAAAAGTAGGTGTTCAAGGTATTGACCTTTGTGTATTTAGAAAAGACAGCTTAAGAACAGATCATGTAGCCACTCATTTAGATTATGATAATTTTAACCTTGATGAAGCCAATAAATTAATTGATATTTTCAATGAGAATGAATTGAGGTTATCGATTGGGGCTTATGATAATTTAATAGGAGGTCCTACTGAAGCGAGGATAAAAAACCAGAATCATTTACTTAAACTTATTCGCATAGCACATTTGCTAGGTGGAGATGAGAATGATGTAAAAGTAGGTACTTTCGTAGGATACAACCATGAATTGGGAAACCAAGAATATGGGTTTCAAAAAAACCTTGAAGCGTATGCAAAAGTTTTTGAACCCATCATCCGATATGCTGAGCAGCTTGGTGTAACTATATTATATGAAAATTGTCCTATGGAAGGTTGGAGAAGTGAGGGGATGTTCCACACCTTCAATAACCTTACAGGAGTACTTGCTGCTCGTAAACTTATGTATGAGATCATTCCTAGCAAAGCACATGGTGAGATTTATGACCCTTCTCATGATATTTGGCAACATAACAATCCTATAGAAGTCATTGAACATACAGATGTAGAAAGATTGCACAGGATACATGTAAAGGCAACCAGAATGAAGAGAAATAAGGCAAGTATATTATGGGGTGGGGTTTATCCGATGCAGGCAATTGATAAAAATTTAGCAGAAAGTGCAGGTGTTCCTACATGCCAACACGAATGGGATAGACATCATTATGAAACTATGATGCCGGGTTTTGGCGGTTCTGATGATTTAGACTGGAATACGTTTTTAGAAACATTATATAAAAAAGGTTTTGAGGGTGCTTTAGTGATGGAAAACGAAGCAGAAAAATCTAAAGCCACAGGGAATCTAGCACTTACTAACTTAGGTTTTGAAACATCAATAAACTTTTTAGCGCCCATTTTGTGGCCTCTATCGAAAGAAGGATATATTTATCCTAAAGATGAATTAAAACCACTAAGACATGTTTGTAAAAAAGACATTCCTAGTGTCAAAATGAGCCAACTATTATAAATTATGAGTGCTTCCCAAGTTGAAAACGCTTAACAAAATAAAATCTAACATTGCCAGATTGATAAATAACATTTGTGAGTTTTTGCTCTCGATAAGCACTTATATTAGATGAAAAGCTTAGTCCAACATGAAAGCGATCATTGTTATAACCAAGTGCTCCACGCGTAAAAGTTGAAAAATTTAAAGAAGATTCTGTATTGAACTCTTGGTTGCTTTCAACTGTTTTTATTTCAGAGTATTCAGCACCAATACCACCTGATGCCAGTAACGTGAAGAAAAATTTCTTCCACATCACAAAAGTGTGAGCATATCCGCCAGAAACACCTAGTGTTCTAAAATTACCTCTCACAATATTAAGATTATTTTCAAATTGAGCGTTAAGATCTGCTGAGATTAAAGAAGAATCAGAACTTACTTGCAAGCCTGTAAAGTAGCCCCCTAAGAAAAAAGAACCTGCACTACGTTTTTGCCATTCATTTTGGATAAAAGAAGATAGGTAAGAAAATTTCTTATCATTAAAATTATAAAAACCATTTATACCAAAAGCTCTTGTATGAACGTCATCACGTTTTTGAAATAAGGTATCGCTAGTAATAAATTGAGGGAAGGAATAATATCGTTCCTTGCTTATTCTAAAGCCTCTGTAGTCTTGGTAAAGAACGTTTATTAAATACTTTCTACCATAAAAATCTGCTTGTAAATCGAGATATTTGGTTGTTCCCAGTCTATCGCTATCATTATTAATGAAGGGAAAGTTGAAAGCTGCGTTGAAACCTATCCATTTGTAGTTAAAACCCGCTCCAAAATTTAGATTCGTATTAGGATCGAAACTTACTTGGTTTGCAGTCGCTACATCACGAATTGTTAGACGATTATACTTAGTAATGCCATAAGTTCTTATAATTAATTGATCTCTGTAACTTTTAATGTAAGTTGTATCAAAGTTTAGGGTTTTCTTTTCAGGTAAAACTTCGTACTGAGCAAGTAAAATAGAGGGCATCGTAACTATCAAGCAAAAAGTGATTAAGCATGATTTACAAATAGCATTAATTTTTGACCTTGAAAAAATTTTTCCTTTATGCATTATGCAGGTAATATTTGCTTTTGTTAAGCTGAAAGTTTGAACGGTGAGAATACAATAAAGTTTTCTTACTCTGTAAATTCAAGTATCTTATCAATAGAATTTATGGACACATAGTGGTAAGAAGGCCTGGCCATTTTATAAATGCTTTTTGCCTTTGCCGTTAAATTTGGCTTATTTTCCATCGCTTCATAAAGTGGTGCAATAAACTTTCTTCTACCAACTGATAATAAAAAATTTTCAAGTCGATTGTATGCAGGTCTATATTCATGTTTAACAGCGAGCATAAGCCACTCAAACAGTATTTCTGAATTTCCAGATTGTGTAAGCTTAAATTGACTGTCTAAAGCACTCATTTGCGTGTTACTAATACTATCACTAATATTTCTGAGAAAATATACCCATTCTTGATACATCCATGAACTAGATTGGCTATTTGGTAATTCCCCAGTTTCAATAAAATTTGTTGCTTGGTTGGCTACTTTTTCAAATCTAGCTGATTTTATTTGTGGGCAGTTATCAGGCAATCCAGTGTTATAAATCCATTTTTCAAGATTGATTAATGAGTCAGACTGACTGACATTTTGCAGCAAATTTTTTCTTATATAATACAAAAATTCTTCAGTACTAATTGATTTGAAAGCATGAGCATCAAAATATGTTTTCAAAAAAGAATCAAAGCTTTCTCTACCAACAGTTTGCTCAATCAGTTTCAGAAAAAAGTAGCCTTTCTCATAGGCTATTGCAGTAACCCCCTCATCAGGATTTCTCCCCGCTAAATCTAATTTAAGTTTAGTATCATCTCCAAAGTCTAATGCTTTTAGTTCACTTTGCAAATCTGAGTAACTTATAAGACTTAACATATCTGCCACATCCTTCCCGTAAACTTCTTCCATAATTCTATATTCAAAATAAACGGTAAAACCTTCGTTGAGCCAGAAGTCATTCCAAGTAGCATTAGTCACCAAATTTCCCGACCAGGAGTGTGCTAGTTCATGAGCTACTAATGATACTAGAGATTTATCACCTGCTAAGATAGTGGGCGTAGCAAAAGTAAGTCGTGGGTTTTCCATTCCGCCAAAAGGAAAACTTGGAGGTAAAAAGATGACATCGTATTTGCCCCATTGGTAAGGTCCGTAGAGATTTTCTGCTGCTATCAGCATTTTTTCCATATCTTCCAATTCTTTAGCAGCTTTATTAAGCATTACAGACTCAGCATATACACCAGTTCTTTCACCAACTTTTTTATAAGAAACATCTCCTACTGTGAGCGCTAACAAATAAGCCGGTATAGGTTGTTCCATTTTAAAACTATAGGTATTTTCGGCATTTTTTTCAATCGGATTTTCAGCACTCATCAATGCCAATAGCTTATTGGGTACTTTCACCCTTGCATCGTACGTAAACCGAATGCCGGGACTGTCTTGGCAAGGTACCCAAGTGCGAGCGAGAATAGCTTGAGATTGCGTAAACAAAAAAGGTGATTTTTTACCTGCAGTTTGCGAAGGAGCCAGCCACTGTAAAGCTTCTGCATCTTTTGAAGTGCTGTAGTCGATTTTAACAGCTTTGGTAAAAGTATCAATAGCAATTTCTAAAGCGCTTCCCATATGCGGAATTTCTTCATGTAAAACATAGTCAGCCTTTCTATCTCCAATAAAAACCTTGTGAATGATCAGCCCTTTAGTATCGAGTAATAAGACATCGCTTTTTTTATTATCAAATTTGATTTCTGCTGTACCATTAATCGTTTTTTTTTCAAAATCAACCTCAATATCAAGGCTTAAATGTTGCATGGTTGCTTGATCGGTATTGGCAAAAGTATGTGGATCTTTAGGCTTTTCCGGTAGGGGCATAGCTTCTTTATTTTCTTGTTTTGTTGTTTCGG
>JBCDJE010000346.1:0-5211 GCA_038748185.1 Bacteroidota bacterium | reverse complement strand
TGCTCCTAAACATTCTTCAAATCAAAAGTTAGTTAAAGAGATAAAAAAGTTACTAAATAAATAAGATGCAGATAAATACTTACCTAAGCTCTTTTATTTTTAATACCTTTCAAAACAATACCAAATAAATAATGCTTGCGAAAATTAAGTATTTGACTCCATAATAGATGGTTCTATTGTATTCCTTGAGTTTTTTTCCAACTAACCTTATCTGATACAAATATTTGAAAGCTTTATTCAGGTTACCTGTTTTGTCTTTTTCATCATTTGGGGATTTAGCTGCTGCCAGTATAAACCATGAGAAAAAGGAATTCAACCAATCACCAATAAAGTTTTTCATAGGTCTTTTTACATCGCAAAAGAAAATTAATCGATCTTTATCGGTGTTATTCTCTGCGTGATGAATGTATGTTTCATCAAATAGCACGGCTTCTCCATCTTTCCAGCTATATTTTTCATCATCCACATCAATAAAGCAGTCTTCAGAATTCGGTGTAATTAAGCCAAGATGGTATCGCAGAGAGCCTGAGAATGGATCTCGATGGGAGGGAAGTCTCGAACCCGCTGGTAACACTACAAACATGGCTGCTTTTATGCCCGGTGTCTGTTCTATTAATTCAATAGTTTTAGGACATGATTCTAAGGCTGAGTTGTGATAGTCCCCGTACCATTTTAAATAGAAGCGTTTCCAGCCTCTTCGAAAAAATGAGTTAAATCCAATATCATCATATTTCATAGAACCCTTAATTAGGGCTGAATGCTCCATTTGCAATGCCTCTTCTTTAATCACCTCCCAATTCTCAGTAATCTTTTGTAGTCCTTTAAAATGGTTTAGGTCAATGAAGGGCTTGTTTGGCACTTTGGAGAAAAGATACATTAACAGGTTTACAGGCCCCATGAATGTAGAATGATCAAAAATTTGCCGAAAGAATTTATGTCTTCTTTTGCCTCTATAGTGCACTATGATGCCACTAATAAAAAAAATTGCAATAATAAAAACACCCGAAATAGATAACTTTTCAAGGATAATATCCACAGTATTTCAGTTAAGTAAATCTTCTGATATAAAAGAAATTTATATCGCTAGTTGAGTGAAAAAAAGCTGTAGTTCTTTCTTTTCACAAAGAAAGTTTTCTACACATTATGCCTCAATAGAAATTATTTCTAAGATGAGAATTTAAGCTATCTAATGAGAAGTTGAAATCTTGAAATTATACAATTTGTGTATTTTTTATTGCTCAAAGATGAATTACCATATCAAGAATATTCAATAAAAATCTACCTTTAAAAAGTTGGGTATACTGATTGAATAATGTGATGAGCGGTTGTTTTTGAATTTAAAGGTTTTTGTTAATTTCTTGTACATGATACTGCTTAGCAATAGTTCCTAGACTGTTCAGAGCAAAAAATGCTAAAGTCATAGATAATAGCAACTAATCATATTTAACATTTCATTGAGCATGACTAATTTTACTTAGACAGAATAGACTTTATGTAATCATTAAAGGCAAAAAAGAGGTATCTTTCTTTTGCTACATATATTTAATATTAATAATGCTGTATCAGTGCTTTATAGATGTTGAAAGCACAATTTACAGGATATTATTAATTACTAATTCAATATTACCTTATAAACAGGTGCATTATCATCTTGTGAAATAGGTACTGTAAAACTTAATCCTTCTTCTCCTTGCACCCATTCTACTTTCGAACCATCTGACATAGCTATTACATCAGCTACTTTATGTTTTTGTTCCTTAAAAGCATTCAATACCAATTTTGTTCCTGTAACCACAGTTCCTAATTGTGTCACATAAACAATATTCCCTTTTGTAGTGTATCTGAAGTCTTTCTCAGAATATTTTATTTTCAAAAATTCACTATGGTTTTTAAAATGTCCTTCAGGTTCTTTTGTAGGACCTTCTCCATAAGTATACCAAGGGCGCGTATCATAAATAGCTTCACCGTATTTGTTAAGCCATTCGCCAATTTGAAGTAATACTGCTTTTTGTTCTTCTGGTATAGTACCATTGGCTTTAGGGGATATATTTAAAAGAAGTACGCCGTTTTTACTTACGATATCTATCAGAACATGTAGTACATCTTTTACAGGCTTTATCTTTAGGCCTTCCGTATAACACCAGCTTCCAGTACTAATGGTTTCATCTGTCATCCACGATTTTTCTTCTAGTCTATTTTTCCTGGACTTTTCCAAATCATCCACACTCATATCTAAGGGTAGGTCGTCTTGTTTTCTAATTATCACTACTTCATTTTCCCAGTTTTTGGCTTCGTTAAGGTAGTCAGCAGCCATTCTTTGTCGGTACGTTTCTGGAATTCTATCAAGCCAGGAGTCAAACCAGATAATATCTGGCTGGTATTTCTTTGCCACTTCATTCACTTTGGCTAGCCAAATATTTTCCAGCCACTCATCTTCAGGTAAATTGCCGTACAAATATTTTAAATCTTGCTCTTCACTAGATGGGGGCATATCTTTAAAAGGAGGGTAGTGGCTATCCCAGTACGGTCTTTCATCAGGTGAAGTATTTTCGTTGTTATATCTTTGCAAGTGTTTTGCATGATGAAAGGTGGTAATTAATTTTAAACCTCTTGCCTTTAATGCCGTATTGAGTTCACCTGTAATATCTTTTTTAGGTCCTTTATCTGCTGCATTCCAAGGTGTAACATCACTATCCCACATAGCAAATCCATCATGGTGTTCTGCTACTGGTCCGGCAAATCTAGCGCCTGCTTTCTGAAAAAGGTCAGCCCATTCTTCAGCATTAAAATTTTCGGCTTTAAACATGGGGACAAAATCATGATAACCAAATTTTGAAGGATGTCCGTATTTTTCTAAATGATGTGTGTATTCTTCTCTATCTTCAAAATGCATGTGTCGAGGATACCATTCATCGCCAAAGGCAGGGACACTGTACACCCCCCAATGAAAGTAGATACCAAATTTGGCGTTTTGAAACCACTCCGGTGCTTCGTTATGTGCTTTAAGGGATTCCCAGGTTGGTTGATAGGCAGAGGTAGCCTCCTTGATTATTGGCGTATTCTCCTGATTCTTTCTTGTGCAAGAAAATAAGAAAGCAATAGCAAATAAGATATAGTTCAGTTTCATGTTTAAAGTCATTTAGTAGTAAATTATTGATAAGGTGCTTATTTCTTATAAGCTTGTTAGTACTTTAATTTCTTTAGAAGCAGAACTTGTCCAATGGTCAAAATCAGATAATATGTTTTCAAAAGGAACTTTGCTGGTGATATAACTGGCAGTATTAAATTTCCCTTCGCTTAAAACTTTCATTACAAATTTAAAATCTTCCAATGTGGCGTTTCTACTACATAATAGTGTAGTTTCTTTTGCATGTATTTTAGGGTGAGTAAAAGTTAAATCTCCCTTAAAAAGACCTACTAATACGTATTTTCCTCCATATTTCATGTAGTTTGTACCACTTTCTATGGCTCTTTTATTGCCTGTGGCATCAATAACGGTTTTTGCAAGTTTGCCTTCAGTAATCTCCAATATTGCCTTTTCAGGATTTTTTGTTGCGTTTACAATGTGATCTACTCCAAACTCGTCTTCAACTAAATTTAGTCTGTGTTCATTTACATCAATAGCAATGGTTTTGGCTCCTAAATATTTACAAAGTTCAAGGATACCAATCCCAATTGGTCCGCAACCGATTACAATAATAGTTTCATTTTCTTTGATAGCAGCCCTTCTAATAGCATGTGCACCTATTGCCAATGGTTCAACTAAAGCAATTTCGTCGAGGGAGAGATTATTGGCCGGAAGCAATAATCTCGTAGGCAATGAAATTATCTCTTGCATTCCTCCATCGGTATGCACCCCAAATACTTCAATATTTTCGCAACAATTAGATTTACCATCTAAACAAGCATCACATTTCTGGCAATTTATGTAAGGCATTATAACCACTTTGTCGTCAACGCTAATACCCTGCTCATTATCTTCTATTGCGGTCACTTCTGCAGCTAGTTCATGTCCTAGTATTCTCGGATAAGTAAAAAAAGGCTGATTGCCTTTAAAAGCATGTAGGTCTGTTCCACAAATGCCTACTCTTTTTACAGCCAATGTAGCATTCCCTTTTATTGGGTTTGGCGCTTCTTTTGAATTTAAGACAAATTTCTCCGGTTGCTCACAGACAATGTATTTCATGTCTATATTTAAATTCTAATACAAATACGATATTCAAACGTTTGAACAAATATAATTTTCTGTGAGAAAGAAAACAACTATTGTTGATATTGCCAATTACCTCAGTATTACTCCGTCAGCTGTTTCGAAAGCATTTAGCAACCATCCGAGGATTAGCGACAAGACAAAAAAGGCTGTACTTGATGCAGCAGAAAAGCTTGGTTACCAACCAAACTCATTGGCTTCAGCTTTACGCAAAGGTAGAAGTGGGTTAATAGGAGTACTTGTTCCGGGTATACATTTTAGTTTCTTTGCAACAATTATAAAGAGTATTGAGGAGACGTTAAGTGAAAGTGGTTATAGTGTTATTATATCTCAGTCAAGAGATGATTTTGAGTTAGAAGTTAAACAGCTTGAAAGTTTAATGAAGGCTCAAGTTGAAGGTATAATAGCGTCTATTGCGTCAGGTAGCAAGTCTTTTGAGCATTATAAAAAAGTTGCCCAGAAAACACCTTTGGTACTCTTTGATAGAACATTAAAGTCTTTGGATGTTAACAAGATAGTAGTAGATGATTATATGGGAAGTATAAAAGCAGTAAATCATCTTATTTCAAAAGGCTATCAACGTATTGCTCACATAGCCGGATACGATCATGTAGAGCCTTTCAGGATTAGGATAAATGGTTATAAAGATGCATTACAAAAGAATAATATGCAGGTTCGAGATGAGTATATTCTACAATGCAAGCTAACAATTGATGATGGGATTTCAATTATGAAAAAATTGTTGACATTGCCAACCCCTCCTGATGCTATTTTTGCAGCAAGTGACCTTCCGGCATATGGGGCTATAAAGGTACTAAATGAAAAGAAAATTAAAATTCCTACTGATTTTGGCGTAGTGGGCTTTAGTAATGAAGCCTTTACATCCATGGTATCTCCTACCATTACAACCATAGAACAATATAGTGAAAATATGGGTACACTTGCAGCTAAATCACTATTAGATCACTTACATCGTATATATACTCAAAAGGAGTATATCC
>JBCDJE010000345.1:0-5213 GCA_038748185.1 Bacteroidota bacterium | reverse complement strand
CAAAATTCCAAAGTCATGTTCATTTCTTTACCATCGAGTTGCCAGCTTCCTCCTCGAGTGGCAATAAAATCACCATCAGCTGTAACATATTCGGTAAGGGCATAAAAGTTTCCACTAATTAGCCAAAGCTGCGTTACTTTTTTATCATTAATTTCAGTTTCAGATTCCCAAGATCCTTGTAAGGCTTCTTCTGAGATTTGAGAAAATGACAAGGTATTTACCAGCAAAAAAGTGATAGTAATTGGTATTAGTTTCATGATATTCATCTTCTTCAGTTTTTAATTGAAACATGCTTTGAAGATAAGAAAATAATCAGGGATGGAAAATATCTTTTGTAATGATTAAATAATTTAACTTTAATTTGTAATTTTTAAAAAGCGACTCTGCAAAAGTAGGTACAAATGAAACGGTACAACTAAAACTGAAAGGAAAAAATTTACAAATTAAAAGTGCTGCCATTGGGGATGTAAGTTGGAAGTTACTTGATAAAGGAATATCTTCTACATTAGATAATCCTTGGCTATTCTCGGGTCGAGAGCGAAATGGGGAAATAACTCGAAGAACAGGAGACAGACCTCGCAAGACCATGAAAATATTAACACCTACTCATTTCCAATGGATTGCTTATAATACAGCCACAGGTCAGTTTTTTGGTACAGGTGGAGGTACTTATACAGCTGAAAATGGTACTTATACCGAAAATATTAAATTCTTTTCAAGAGATAAAAGTCGGGTGGGTGCTTCATTAACTTTCTCTTTCGATGTACAAGGCAATGACTGGCATCATAAAGGCAAAAGCAGTAAGGGAGATCCGATGTATGAAATTTGGTCAGTAAGAAAAATACAATCCGAATAGAATTCTCTGAAGTAGTATGATTGTATCTGATTACAGAAGAGCTTTAGTGCTGGTAATACTTTTGGCTATAACTTTTAGTTGTGGAAGAAAAGAAAGACTAGAGGAAAATGTTACCCGTTTACCCAATATACTTTTTGCTATTTCAGATGACCAATCTTATCCGTATGCGTCGGCTTATGGAACTTCGGGCGTAAATACTCCCGCTTTTGATAAAGTGGCTAAAATGGGCTTGCTTCTAAATAATGCTTTTGTAGCCGCGCCCCAATGTAGTCCTTCTAGGGCAGCAATTCTAACAGGAAGAAACATCTGGCAACTAGAAGAGGCAGGAACACACAGTAGCTATTTCCCGAAGAAATTCACAGTATTCACCCAATTGCTAGAAGAAAATGGCTTTCATGTTGGTTATACAGGAAAGCCTTGGGGACCTGGTAACTGGAAAGATGCAGGTTGGAAAAAAAATCCTGTCGGAAAAGCTTATCATGTAAAACAAGATGATTCAATACCTCCTTCCGCTATTTCAAAAACAGACTATTTTGAGAATTTCAAAGATTTTTATTCGGAAAAATCTGATTCTACACCTTTCTTTTTTTGGTTTGGTGCTTATGAACCACATCGGCCTTACCAATTTGCTTCAGGGTTTGAGGCTGGTAAAAGCGCTGCAAACACAGTAATCCCAGACTTTCTTCCTAATGATAGTATTGTACAAAAAGATGTAGCCGATTATGCCTTGGAGATTGAATGGTTTGATCAACATCTGGGTAAAATGCTGGCTTATTTAGAAGAGAATGGAGAATTGGAAAATACCATTATTGTCGTTACTGCTGATAATGGAATGCCTTTTCCTTATGCAAAAGCAAACTTACAAGAATATGGAACACATGTACCTATGGCAATTGCTTGGGCAAATCAATGGAAAGGGAATAGGGTTTCAAACGAACTAGTGAGTACCATAGACTTAGCACCTACCTTTCTGGATTATACAGGGATAAAGATTCCTACAGAGATGACAGGCAAGAGTATGAAGCCACTATTAGAAGAGGGTAAAGCATACCGAGATTTCGTTCTTACAGGTAGAGAGCGTCATACCCATGCTCGTCCTGATAATTTGGCTTACCCCGCTAGGGCGGTAAGAACAGCAGATTATTTATATATCAGGAATTTTAAACCGGATAGGTGGCCGGCTGGTGATCCACGTCCTAATGGGATAGACGAACGTCTTGATGAAGGATTTAGAACTTTTGGGGTGGGGTATGCAGATATTGATGGTTCTCCAACAAAAACGTATATGTTTGAAAATCAGGAAGAAGTAGGAGACTTGTTCAAGTTAGGTTTTCTAAAGAGGCCAAAGGAACAGTTGTTCCATATAAAGAATGATCCGCATTGTTTGTACGATTTGGCAGAAAACTCAGAGTATCTTGAAATAAGAAGCGAACTTGCTCTGAAACTTGATGAGCAGCTTTTGCAGCAAAAAGATCCGAGGGCAATGGGTAACGGAGATATTTTTGAAAGCTATCCTCGCTTTGCTGTCATGCGTAATTTTAGTGGGTTTAAGGAACGCGGAGCTTATAACAAGGCTTTTGTAAAAGAAAGAGAAACATCGGAATAGTTTTAAGTAAAGTAGTTGGTCGTATTTGGCTTGTAGTTTTTAGTAAATAACCACTAAACTTTAACCAGTACGGTTATTTTTGTCCAATTACTTAAATCGACAAAAAATAATGAAGTATTTCTTTTCCTATAATGCAATAAGTACCAAACCAATTAAACTTACCTTAAGTCTATTTTTACTCTTAACTATCTTATTAAAAATACCTGTTTTAGCACAACAGATACCAGGAGATATCTTTAGAGAATATTCTTGGAGCACTCCGGAGGAAGAGCCTTTCGCAAAATTTTTAAGAGTAGGTGGTAAACTTGATTATAATAATTATCCTGAAAAACTTCCGGAAAACTCTCTAAAAGAAGGTTTTATCGCTTTTAGTGGAATTATCGATTTAACTAATGCTGTAAAAGCAGAGTTAACGATTGAAAAAATGTTATGCCATGAAGATACCAGAGATCTTCGAATTTCATGGAACCAGCATGATTTTATTGCCATTCCGGAAGCAGATAGTATTCCAGAGCCTCAGAGCGCTTATATGCACCATTATTATCCTACCATAGAATTACCGCTAGATTATATTAAAACCTCTGAAAATCAGTTTCGTTTAGAAGTAAATCCTGAGCAGACTTGGAATTGGCCACAGCATCTAATATACGGCATTGTGTTAAGAGTGTACTATAATAAAGATGTTTCTCCAATGCAAGGAGAACTCATTATACCTGAAAAAAGGATTATTGAAAATACGGCAATTACCTTTAAGCCGAATGACTCAAATCAGGTAGCTAAAGTCATGTTTTTGGGAAAATACGACGGCATTAATTACGAAGGAGACGGTATTTATAATCAGTGGCATTATCATTATCATAGAGGTAAGATCATGAATAACATTGCTACTACTTCTCAAAAGCCTTTTGCAGTAAATTGGAATACATCTTGGATTCCCGATCAACAGTCACCTTTTAGCGTATCAGCCTGGATCGTTGACAAAAGCGGATTAACCTATTTTCACCCACCTATTTCAGGATTAACCTTTTCAAGAGATTATAATGTGAAATTGTATAAGCCATATGAACAACCTGTTAAATGGGTAACACGTTCAGGTGAATTCGGTGAAAAAATAAATATTCAAGATAGTCTATCTCTTGCTTCTAAAGCGGCATTTACTTGGGTAAGTTGGAGTCCGGCATATATGAATGGATTGTATGTAAATGATTTCTTAGTTTTTGTAAAAGAAGGTCCTAAATATGCCTATAAGACCATGTGGGTTGAAACGGAAGATATGCATATTTTCGAACAAGGAGAAAATAGTATTCGAACGGGTAAAACACCATTGCATCATAACCAAATGGTGCATGGTATGGAAGTACAGTGGCCAGGTATCATGGTATTGATTCGTTACGATCCGCTTAAAGAAGTCAATTAATAATTAAATTACTTTATCTTTCTGTTAGTGAGTGTGATAAAGCTAACTTGATTAGCATTAAATTTAGCTACCCCATCTTTTACTTGAATTATTGCCGTTTTTTCCATATCAGCATTTACATTGGTTGTATATAGGTTCAGTTTTTTTATTCCCTTTGGTAGGCCTCCAATGCTTACTTCTCTACTAGCGCCCTTATTTAAGATATGAAAAGTATAAGCTTTGCGCTTTTTGTTTTGCAAGGCAACAGTCGTAATTGCATTTGCTTCTTCTGAAAAAGGGACAACATGCATACCTTGTGAAGTTTCAGCTAGTTGTTTGATATTCCAAAAGCGTTGTATAGGGAAAAGATCATCTCTGTTATCACCTAAAATGCCTTTCCCAGAAAGCAAAGAATAGTCGGAAGTGAGTTGCCACTGTAAAATACTCGCTGGTTGACATATTGCTAGCATTTGTAGATAAAGATTGATTTCTTTCATTGCGTAAAACGGTTCTTTGAAAAAATTGCTATAACGCCATGCGGCAGCATCTATACTTCCTTCCCCAACTATTAGGGGTAAATTCATTTTTTCAGCGGCATCATACCACTGCTGTAAGGTTTCATCATCCCAACCTCTCCACGAATGAAAAGATACTGCACCAATATAAGGATGGCTTGTTTCATCTTGCATAGCATGGTTGATAAATGGATAGGCATTAGCATCAGAAGTATCGCCTAATAGAAATTTGGTTTTCAACCCCTTAGACTTGAAATATGCCCCTAGTCCTTTTATCATAGCAGTATGTTCTTCATCTGTTTGCCGTACATCTATGCCTAAATCTGATTCATTGAATGAAAAGTAATGCATTTCTACCCCATAAGCTTCTTTTAAGAAGATAAGATAAGAAGTGATAGAAGCATAAATTTGCTGCGTTTTTTCTTTTTTTAATGGGTTACCCCAAGTTTTCTTTTGGGTATATTTTACAGTATCAATCGCCCAATTAGGGGCAAACCAATTTGCTATTATTACAGGAATTCTCATCTTGTGTAATCGCTGTGCCATCTCCAGGGCATCCTTAACTTTTGGGTGTAAACGTCCATTTCTGGCAGCTACTAAAGGATCAGTGCTTTCTTCAGGGTGCCAATGCTGCCAAGGCATTTCTACTCTTGCCCACTTAACAGGTAAATTCTTTAAGCAATAATCAATTACTGGCAGATCATTTTTCTTATTTTGTATTCTAAAATTTCCTCCAAGTCCCTCTTTGGCTCCCTACCTCTTGAACCCGAACAGAAGTTCACTGAGGAAACCGCCTATGACCCACGGTCGCCCTATTCGGCTTCCAAGGCTGGGTCGGAT
>JBCDJE010000344.1:0-5230 GCA_038748185.1 Bacteroidota bacterium | reverse complement strand
TTTTAATAATAAAGGAAAGTTTTTCGGAAAACTTGAAGGACACCGAAAAGAGAATCTGGAATTAAAAAAGCAGCTCTGTGAGCAGGCTGAAGCCTTACAGGAAAGTACCGACTGGGAAAGTACAGCAGAAAGTTTAAAATCTCTTCAAAGGAAATGGAAAGAGATTGGTCCTGTACCTGAAGCACAGAGAGAGACCATTTATAAAAGATTTAAAGCTGCTTGTGATAGTTTCTTTGAAAGAAAAAGAAACAGGCGAAGTAGTCAAGAAAAAGAGTTCAAAGAAAACCTTGCTGCGAAACTGGTAATTTGCAATAAAATTGAAGCGCTTGCTGAAGCAAACTCCGATGATACAGAAGCTTTAAATAGTTTAATTGATGAATATCTTGCATTGGGTTTTGTACCTAAAAGGGATATGAATAGCATCTTGGAAAAATTTGTATCTGCATTTGAGCTCTTTTATGAAAATTATCCGGAAGAAGATCAGAGTAAGAAGGAAAAGCTCAAATTACAAGCACATGTCGATTTCTATAAAAAAGCGCCTCAATTTGGTGCTAAAATGAAAAGGCAAGAACAAGCGATACGCAAAAAGATAAATTTACTAGAAAATGATATTTCTTTGTGGGAGAATAATCTTTCATTTTTCGCGAACTCTAAAACTGCTGATAAACTCAAAAAAGAATTTAGTAGTAAAATAGATAATGCAGAAAAAAAATTAGTAGAGTTGAAAGCCCAGCTTAAGGTTTTATCAAAAATTACATGATATTTTCAATTCCTATAGAATAGAAAAAGGCAATGGTTTGTAAAACATTGCCTTTTTCTATTTTGAGTTAGTATCTTTTTTCTAGCGTGAAGATTTCATAATCCTGCTTGTGTTAGTAAAACTTCCATCTAATGAATAAATCCTCAGATAATACAACCCTGACGCATATACTACATCACTGAGTTGTAGTGTGACATTATCTCTTTGTGTAGAGTAAATTTCCCTATTAAAATACACTTTACCTGTTGCATCAAGCAATGTCATATACATGCCGGAGTCAGACCAACGATTTAATGCTAGATTAAACACTTCACTAGAAGGGTTAGGTGATACCTCTACCTTAAATTCAGGAAGATTAGAATCGATGTAAAAATTGATTTTACTAACATCGCCACTGTAATCTCGTTCAACATCACCACTATTAAAAATCTTATACGGAGTTGCTTCTAGTGTGTGCATACCGTTGACATTTAAGATCAGATTAGACTGAAATTTATCAACATCAGTATTAAATAGCTCAAATGGTGCAGCTTCTGCAGTAAGACTAATATCATTAATAGCAAAATCTATTTTATCTGCAAGTTCAGAGTCTATTTCGGCACGGATATTTATATTTTTTGTACCTATTGTAGCAAATCTTATAGTATCTCCTTCACTCAGCATACCTATATCTTCATCAGTATCGGCATTTATTAGAGTAAAAGAAGTAATCTTTAATTCTATTGGTAATTCTACAACTGTTATTTCGAAGGCTAACCTACTTTCTCCACCACTTGAATCTATTGCAATCAATATAGGATTATAAGTTCCTGCATTTCCAAAATCAGGAGATATTTTTATTGTCCCATTTCCACTACCTTCATCTACAAAAGAAGCAAACTCAGGTAAATCTTGAATAGATAGACTAATAGGTTCATTATCTGCGTCAGTAGCTGAAACTACTACTTCTACTGTTGCACCTTCTTGAATAATAGGCTCCTCAATATCTTTTATAGTTGGAATATTGTTTACAAGATTCCTAGACGAGGTTAATTTTAAAGGAGCTTCGCCTCTAGGAAGAATTTCTATACCTGAAATCTGATTAAAACCGAATTCACTAAAGAGGCTTAGCCCAAGATTACCCTTGGCTAGAACTATATCAAAACTTTTTATAACAGCCGATTCAGAACCGACTTCTTTAATAATATCGTAATTATTTAATACTGTTACATTTTGTAGAGCAACATCAAGCAGCTTTTCCCCTTCACGAGAACCATAGAGATCGACAAAGTGTAAATGGACAGTATATTCCCCAGGCTCAATAGGGAATTCAAAATTTAATGTTGAATCGCTTTCCCACCAAAGTTCAGTTTGATAAAGACCATCATTATCAGTATTAGAAATATCTGCAACCCAATAGGTAAAAGTACTGTAAGCAGTTCCATCTTTCAAATACGGTACTAATGGTTCAAAAAGTTTTTCTTCGTATACAGCCTCTTCTTCATTTAAAACACTTAAACCAGCATCAAGTCGTAAAGCTGATACTGTTGATATGCCTTCTTCTACTAAGACATTAAAAGATTCTATAATTCTTGCATCAGTATTATCGAATATTTCAATCGTAACTTTACTCAAACCTGTTAAATCTTTTGCAGGTGTAATTGTCAGCGTGAAATCGTCATTATCTCTTTGTAAAATAATATTTTCATCAGGAATAAGTGCTTTATTTTCAGCATTTGCACTAATTTTTATATTATTTATATCACCAGAATATTTTAATGCAAGATTAATAGGACCTAACGTCGTGTTTTGCGTAATAATTTGGTCTGATAAATCTTGTATTTCTATTTTCTCTGTTACCCGAAATGTTCTTATTACATCATTTGCAGGCAAATACCTTTCATCTCCTGCTTGAGAAGCTTTTACTGTAACTATACCAAAATCATTTAATAATAACTGATTTCCATTTATCTCTGCCGGGCCAGATACTACTTCGACTTCAACTGGTAAACCCGAACTTGAGGTAGCATTTAAATTAATAGGAGAATCTTCTATAGTGACAACCTTAAAAGATTGAAAATTTATTACTTGATTTAGGGCATCTGGTTTTTCAGCAGAAAGAGAGGGAGAGCCTTGAGGCAGGATTTCTATAGCTGCAATTTGGCTAAAACCATTGATATTCCTTATTTCAAGCTCAAGGTTTCCATCCATAATTACTCTATCAAAACTTTTAATAATTACTGCTGACTTGCCTACTTCATTAATTATATCGAAATCATCTAGAACTAACTCATTTTCTAGTAGAATATCCATTACCCTATCTCCTGGTTTCTCATAGTGCCAGTCTGCAAAGTGCAGATGGATAGTATATTCTCCTTGAGCAACTGGAAATGCATACTTAGTTATAATTGAGTTGCCCCAAGTTTCTTTCTGATACAATTCATCAAAATCAGTATTGGCTATGGGATGAACTTCAAGAGAATTCCTGCCTACCCCTTCTACTAGGTAAGGAAGTAAAGGAACAAATGTCTCATTATTATATGTAATTTCACCAGTTTCGAGACCTGCATCTATTCTTAAGGCACTAGTACTAAATTTTCCTACTAGAACACTAAAACTAAGCTTATCTGCATCAGCTCCTCCATCAGAAGAATTTAGCGTTATATTTACAGAGCCTTCAGTCCCAACAAGGGATTGTATAGAAAGTTTCCAGTTAAGTCCACTTCCTGAAACTATAATACTTTCATCTGGTATAATTGTTTGTTCATTTGATGCTGCCGTTAGTGATAAAGAAGTTGGATCATTTCCACCATAATCTAATGTGACATCTACTTCTAACGTATTCCCATCTGCTACTATCTGATCTACTATTCCATTAATCACTATTTTTTTTTTCACTTGAAAAGATTGTGTTATTGTCGTAGATCTGTACTCATTATTTCCTGGCTGAGATGCTCTAATAGAAACTTCACCTATATCTGTAAAACTAATAATGTTATCAGAAATAAGAGCTGGGCCAGAAACTACTTCGAACTGTACAGGTAAACCCGAAGAGGAATTGGCATTTAATTCAAAAGAACCATCACTTAAAAAACGATCATCTAATTGGGGAAAAGTTATTGATTGCCCTTGTTTACCATCATCATACGGCCAGATAAGCCCTTCCATTTGACCGTACATAAATAATATACCTGCAAAGACTCCTCCTGATCCACCCCATGGAGAACGTATTGGGCCAGCAGTTCCTAAACCTGAAGATGGGTATGTTTCAACTCCTCCACTCTTTCTAGTATATACATTTTTAAAAAATTCGTCCTTGTAATAAATATTTGCTTTGGCAAACCATATATCATTAATCCAATGAATTCCTCTTGAAGATATTTGATCAATCCTATTTGCTTCATTTACAGAACCATAGTACATAGTAACCTGCTTATCAATTTGCTTGTAATATGTCTCAATAGTAAGATAGATACTTTTTTTCCCTCCTTCAGTTCCATGTAGTCCTTCTGATGTTTCATATTGATACAATGAAATATCGCCTGCTCTAGCTAATAAATCAGCAATTTCTATTGACACTTGAATATTTATAGACCCGTAGATCATACCGTTTTGTGCATTACCATAATTACCATTTCTTTGATATTCACCCATACTTCCATCAGGAAAAACACTGTACTTTAACCATTCTGTTACAAAGGCTTTAGCATGTTTTATTAAGTTAGCATCATTGAACATTACACCTGCAAGCCCTACAACTCTTAATTGAGAAAATCTTCTATTATTATACCACGCTGATAACCAAGATAATCTGTTACGTGCATTGCCATTTGCATCTATATACGCAAAATTATTTTGCATTGCGCCACTTCTTGCAACATTTCCTCTAGTTGAATAATCACCATTTAATCTATTTGGAAAATTCTTTTTAATATCCTCATGAATATTGTTAGCAAAATAATTAGCTGCGTCTAAAAACCATTTATCTAGTTTATTTCTTTCAGAATCAGAAATGGCAGTGCGTATATACATGTATCCATAAAACAATCTTGATATCCAATCACCTTCATGAAAAGCTTTAGTATCACTTACATATTGCCAGTTCGCAAATTTCGTATTAGGTACATCAGCTTGTTGCAAGAGCATTGCTTTTGCAGCATTTAAATACTTATTATCATTTGTTAATAAATAAGTAAAAGCAGCATCTCTCATACCAATTCCTCTAGTATATGGAGAAATAGATAAATCACCATTCCATACTTCTGAGAGAGGGTTTGTTATAAATACATTAGCGTTTCGAAGAATATTTTCCCAGTCACCGGGTGTATTTTGCCCTGCATCACCTGAGGAGTTGTACAATTTGTTTCCAGGAACTAATCCGGCTCTTTGCTTCCAAATATTAATTTCTTCATCTGTATAATACAATCCATTTTGGGCTTCGGAATGTAAAAAAATATGGAGCAATATAAATAAAATAGTTCCTGATACTAT
>JBCDJE010000343.1:0-5232 GCA_038748185.1 Bacteroidota bacterium | reverse complement strand
TCTCTTTCTTTTTCTCATTTTTTTTTAGAGACTATTTTTTACGTTAAAGCTTTCAATAAACTATATCAACTTAGATGAAATAAGAAAAAAAATTAATTACTTGGCAACCAAAAAAAGTATTTAAGCATTATAAATAGATAAAGTCTGCGATTATGAAAAGGGTACTATTCTTTGTTTTATGCTTACTAATAAGTTATGTAGGGTTGGGTCAATTTTCGTTTAATGTACCGCAATCATTATTTTTGACTTTAAATTCCCAACAACCATCACTTGTCTTCGATTCTCAGGCAATTTCTAGGTATAACCTTTATAGTTATACTAACTTTAAATTTCACAATATTCAGGTGATTTCTGCTCACCAACCCTATACTCCGTTTGATTATGTATATTTTGTAGACAAGTCTGGTAACACCCTTCATAGAAATTTAGCGCTTACAAGTCCACTTAATACCGATTACAATTTCGAAAAGAGACATGATAGTTTAAATCCTCATGGTTCAACAAATTTAGGTGATGCAATCATCTTAGGAGGGTTAAACTCTATATTATCTTTACCTGAAGGTTTGAATAAACTCAAAAACCTAGGTCTGTGGTGAGTTTCATAACTATATAGTAAATAGAGATTGCCTCTATGATCCAGTAAACTTTTATGGGTTGATTTCATGCTGTCTACTCACTAATCTTTTCTAAAGATAAGGTTTTTCATTTTTCCGTATAGATACTCTATTTTTGAGAGAGAACTAACTATATGAAAATGAAAAGAATTTTAATAACGGCAGCACTTGTTGCCATAGCGGGAGTTGTCTATTTTACGGTATTTTCTAAAGGCAAGCAAGAAACTAAATTGCTTGTATTTTCTAAAACAGAGGGCTTTAGACATGAATCAATTGAAGCCGGACAAGAAGCAATTAAAGAGTTAGGTTTACAAAATAACTTTAAAGTAGTTGCTACTGAAGACCCACAAGTTTTTAAGGAATCATACCTCAAAGATTTTCAGGTAATTATTTTTTTGAATACAACGGGTGATATTCTCGATCCTGTGCAGCAAAGCCAAATGGAGAGGTTTATCCAAGCCGGTGGCGGTTTTGTAGGTATCCATTCAGCAACCGATACAGAATATGCTTGGGAGTGGTATGGAAAATTAGTAGGAGCCTATTTCAACGGTCATCCTAATAATCCTAATGTTAGGAAAGCTGCTGTTGATGTGCTCAACAAAAATCATCCTGCTACCGATTCGTTACCCGAAAGATGGGAAACAGAAGACGAATGGTACAATTACAAATCTATCAATCCTGATATCAATGTATTAATCAACCTCGATGAAACTTCTTACGAAGGAGGCACTAATGGTGCTGAACATCCTGTGGCTTGGTACCATGAATATGATGGTGGCAGGGCTTTTTATACCGGCATGGGGCATACTATAGAATCCTTCTCTTCCCCTTTATTTTTAAATCATTTATTAGGAGGAATTAAATATGCTGCTGGCAATGGGGTTGAACTAGATTTTAGTAAAGCTTATGCTGAACCTATACCAGAAGAAAACCGCTTTATGAAGGTAGTGTTTAGTGAAAATCTGTACGAACCTATGGAGTTCGATTTTCTAGATGAAACGCATATCATTTTTGTTGAACGCAGAGGAAGTATAAAAGTGCAAAACACAATAACCAAAGTATTGACGGAAGTTGCTACACTCAATGTACACACTGGGCACGAAGATGGTTTATTGGGTGTAGCTGTTGATCCGGATTATAAAAATAACAATTGGGTTTACCTCTTTTATTCTCCTGTTGGTGATGTGCCTAAGCAGCATGTTTCAAGATTTAAATTAAGTGATAACACACTGGATTTTGATTCTGAAAAGATATTGTTAGAAATTCCTACACAACGAGAAGAGTGCTGCCATTCAGGGGGTTCATTAGAGTTTGCTCCTGACGGAAGTCTATTTATATCAGTAGGGGATAATACCAACCCACATGCTTCCGAAGGCTATGCACCCATTGATGAAAGAGAAGGGAGAAATCCCTGGGATGCGCAAAAATCTTCTGCCAATACCAACGACTATAGAGGTAAAATTCTGAGGATAAAGCCGGAGAATGATGGTACTTATACAATCCCTGATGGAAACCTATTTGCAAAAGATGGGAGTGAGGGAAAACCTGAAATCTATGTGATGGGTTGTAGAAATCCATTCAGAATTTCTATAGATGCTAAAACAGGATATCTTTATTGGGGAGATGTAGGACCAGATGCGAATAAAGATACCCTCTCAAGAGGGCCAAAAGGGCATGATGAAGTGAATCAAGCTAAAAAGGCAGGGAATTTTGGCTGGCCTTATTTTGTAGGGAATAACAAACCATATAAAGACTTTGATTTTACGAGTAATACTTCCGGTGAAGCATTTGACCCAAATAAGCCCATTAATAATTCACCAAATAATACAGGTGTCAAAACATTACCTCCTGCACAGCCTGCAATGATCTGGTATCCTTACAGCAATTCCGAAGAATTTCCCACAATTGGGTCTGGGGCAAGAAATGCGATGGCAGGGCCTGTATATCATTATGAAAATTATGCTGATTCTGAGATTAGATTTCCTGAGTTTTTCAATGAAAAGTTATTAGTTTATGACTGGATGCGGCAGTGGATATTTCTAACTAGTTTCGATGAAGACGGTAATTTTGAAAAGCTGATTCCTTTTCTGCCCAACATGCATTTCGATAACATCATAGATATGGCTTTTGGCCCTGATGGGGCACTATATTTACTAGAATATGGACGAGGATGGTTTGCTCAAAATCCGGAAGCGAAATTGGCACGTATTGAATATATAGAGGGTAATCGTATACCAATAGCAAAAATTGAGGCTGATAAAACGATTGGCGCTGCACCACTTACTGTAAACTTTATTGGAAAAAACTCTATTGACTATGATGGTGATCCTCTTACTTTTGCTTGGCAGTTTAATAATGAAGCAGAAGGAACTTCAACCAAGCCTGATCCGGTATTTATATTTGATAAACCGGGTAAATACGAAGTGAAATTAAAGGTTACTGATAAAGAAGGGGAAGTTTCGGAAGTAAGTAAGGAGATTCTCGTTGGTAATGAACTTGCAGAACTGACTTGGGAGTTTCAAAGTGGCAATAGTTCATTCTTTCTCGATGAGCAGCCTTTTAATCTTGCCTACAATGTAAAAGTTACCGATAAAGAAGATGGCATAATTAAACCTAAAGATATTCTAGTAACTTTTAACTATTTACCAGAAGGTTATGACATTACTGAAGCAGCGCAAGGGCATCAAGCTTTGGTCAACGCGTCTTTAGGCATGATAGGGAAATCGTTAATGGATAAATCGGATTGTAATGCTTGCCACAAAGAAGCTGATAAGTCTATAGGTCCTTCATTTAAAGCAATAGCTGAAAAATATAAATCTGATAACAATGCAATTGATTATTTGGCAGGAAAAATCTTGAATGGTGGTGGTGGCGTTTGGGGCGAGACAGCAATGGCTGCACATCCTAGCTTGACTGAAGAGCAGGCCGGACAAATGGTGAAATATATTCTTTCACTAGAGGGAGATGCTGTAAAAATGCCAAATAAATACACAGGACAAGGTACATTTAGTAGCAAGGAACACCTTAACAGCAATGGAGAAGGAGCATATGTTCTTACTGCTAGTTATATGGACAAAGGAGGAGACGTTATTGGACCACTCACAGCAAGTGAAACAGTAATTATCCGTAATGCAAGGGTTCAAGCGGAAAATTATACGAAAGGCGAAAATGCACCAAAATTTCCTGTAAAAGCAGCTGATACGCCCGGTGTGGATGAGGATATGACCATAGTAATTGGTGCAAAAGATGGTTATTTTATGATGGAAGGGATAGACTTAACTGGAATTAACAGCATAACTGCTAAAATAGCTTTTGCTCCCGGTATCACCAAAGGAGGGGTTATGGAAGTAAGGTCTGGTGCAGCAGATGGAACACTATTAGGAGAGATACAACTAGTGCAATCATTAACAAGGTTAGGACTAGAAGAGGTTGATATTACTATAAAACAAGTAGAAGGTAAACAAGATGTTTATTTTGTTTTTAAAACTGATAATGCTGACGATAATGTGATTACTGTTGTTGACTGGGTTTATTTCAGAAATAAAAAAACACAATAAATTCTAATAAGGACAGAAATAATACAATTATCTATTTCTGTCCTTGTATTTTTGTATGGTTAAAAATATTTCAAAAAATTCGCTTTTAAATTATAACAATTTAAACCTTAATTATAAACTATTTGATTACAGACTATACCAATGAAATAATTGATGATTAAGACAAACAGATTAGCATTAATTCCTTTTTCAGAAATGGCTTTCCAGTCAATATTTAATAACGATTTAGCAGAATTGGCTAAAATTTTAAATATTGAGCAACCAGCACACTGGACAAATGATAAAGACACAGAAACGCATCTGCCAGAAGTCTATCAGGCATTTATAGATAGTGGAGGGGATATGCTTTGGGGAAAGTTTTTTTACGTTTCAGCACCACAAAGACAATTGATAGGTACAGGAGGATTCAAAGGCGTACCTGATGAGAAAGGCTTTGTTGAGATAGCCTACGAAATTTTACCTGAGTTTAAAAATATTGGATTTGCAACAGAGGCAGCTGATGCGCTTATCGATCATGCATTCTCCCATAATGCTTCAGGCGTAAGAGCACATACTACTCCTACAGAAGATGCTTCAATTTATGTACTTAGGAAACTAGGGATGCAGTATGTTGAAAATATTCTAAATATGGATGTCGGTGAAATGTGGAGATGGGAAAAATATAGACAGGAAGCTTAAACCGATATTTAATACTGTCTCATCAATATTTATTTTTATCAGTCAAGATTAGCTTGTATGTGGTTTAACCTGAAAAATCGCAGTTTTTTATTCATGTAAAAGTAAAATCAAAGCAATATTTCGTTAAAGAAAAGCGCCTAGCTTTGTAAAATTTACCATCCTGAAGTGTGTCAAAAACTTCTATGCATTGCATTATAGATAATAACCCTGCAAAGTATAACATGAAAATTATAATCTTGGCAATTCTCTAGCATCTCATCTATGATATCAGGACGTGTACTCACCTCATTACTATCACTTTATAATAAAACACCCATTCTCGATCTTACTAAAGAAGATAAACTAGTAGTTTTTAGTGACTTACATATGGGCAATGGAGGGAG
>JBCDJE010000342.1:0-5234 GCA_038748185.1 Bacteroidota bacterium | reverse complement strand
TTCATGATGAAACAAAAAGAGACTTACTAAACGTTTAGCAAGTCTCAATTTATTTAAGCGAGATTTATTGATAATTATAATCCGAAGCCATGGTATTCTTTTTTACCTGTTTTGGGGTTGATACCTTCTATAAGTACCCCTCCTTCTTCTTGGATCAATAACTGCTCAAGTGTTTCAACTGAATCGACTTGTTGCTTATTGATATGTGTAATGATAAAGCCTTGCTCGATAGCAGTTTGTGCTCTTAGTTTTCCTGCATATAATTTATTTACTTTAACACCAGCAGTAATATCAAATTCATCTTTTTCTTCACCTGTTATTGGCGTGAAGTCGGCTCCTAAAGATTGGAATAATTCGCTGGTTTTAGCAGCAACAATCTCTCTTGTACCACTTTCACCTTTCAATACTACATCTATCTCTTTCTCTTTGCCCCCTCTATTAATCACAACTCTTACTTGATCACCAGGTCTTTTACCTCCAATAATTTCTTGTAATTCAGGAACAGATTTTACCACTTTATTATCAACCTTCACAATGATGTCTCCCTGCTCAATACCAGCTTCTTCAGCACTAGAGTTTTTATTAACCTGTTGTACAATTACACCTTCGGTAATATTTACATCAAGCTCTTTTGCAATCTGCCCATTCAAGCTTGTAATATTTATACCGATAAAAGCTCTTTGTACCTTTCCATATTTTTGTAAATCGTCTACTACTTTTCTTGCAAGATTAGCGGGTACAGCAAAAGAATAACCAGAGTATGACCCCGTTGGTGAGGCAATAGCTGTATTAATTCCTACTAATTCTCCATTGAGGTTTACTAGCGCTCCACCACTATTCCCTGGATTCACTGCTGCATCAGTCTGAATAAATGATTCTATACTTTTACCCCCCCCAAATATGCCTATACTCCTACCCTTAGCGCTTACTATACCAGCAGTAACTGTAGACTCAAGATTGAAAGGATTTCCTACTGCCATTACCCATTGACCAACTTTTACATTTTCTGAATTACCAAAAGCTAGTACTGGCAAATTAGATTCTTCAATTTTAATGAGCGCTAAATCGGTTGTAGGATCAGTACCTATTACTTTTGCCGCATAAGTTCTTTTATCATTTAAAATTACCTGTAATTTATCGGCTTTTTCTACTACGTGATTATTAGTAACAATGTAACCATCACCTGAAATAATTACACCCGAGCCACTTCCTTGCTGTTGTCTTTCTCTTGGAGCTTGTTGTCTAAGTTGCTCATCATCAAAGAAAAAGCGGAAAGGATAGGGAACATCCTGCATATTTCCTACTGCATTACTGGTGATTGTAGAAGTGATATGCACAACCGCAGGTGTTGCAATCTCAGCTGTAGTTGAAAAATCGAGATTTATATTGTCTGCAACTGAATTGTTAAATTTAGTGACACTAGCAACTGGTGCAGCAGGTTTCTCTATTATAATAGGTTTTTGGTCAAAAGCCACCTTGTAAATTCCTATGGTTATCAGCCCGCCAAGCGCAGCTGCAATAATTGTTTTTCCAAAATTTTTCATAAACCTTATATCTGTTTTATTAATATGATCTTTTTTCCAATTTAATACACGTAAATAAAATTCCAAAAGTCGGTAATATATTCGTTTTTAACAGTTTTTAACCGCTTTTTAACCTTTTTTTAGAGCATTTTGCAGAATAAAAAAATGTCGCATAAAAAAGAAAAAAGGGAAACTATTTGTGCTGATTAAACCGAAGTTTTCCTGCTACAAACTTTCCCATTTATATTAAGTAAATTCTGTTTGGTATTATCTAACAAATGCAATGCAAAAGCTCAATAAATTCTTCTTCATACCTCCTCACCACTATATTTCTCTTCCTCTTATAACTACATTACAATTTGTTAGTATAGTAGGTTTCTATTAATTAATTTATAGAAATGGTTTTGGGTTGTAGTTCAGCCTTTTTAGGCATACTTATTTGTAAAATACCATTTTGATAGTTTGCACTAATTTTTTCCGCATCTGCAGTCTGTGGCAAGTCAAAAACTCTTTTAAATTTGTCATAAGAGAATTCTTTTCGTTTATAATTGACTGCTTCTTTTTTTTCCTTTTGTGTTGAAACCGTCAGTTGCAATTTTTCAACAGTTATTTTGAAATCATCTTTTATCAGACCTGGAGCTGCTATTTCGAGATAAAAATTGTGCTCGTCTTTACTTATATTTACCGAAGGCATTTTTCGGTTGGTTTCATAGCCAACAGTATTTTCTAAATTGTTAAGTAATTCATCTGCTATGTGGTTAAAGCTTCGCAAGGCTAATGGATTTCTTTTTTTAACTAATATCATGACTTATAATTTTTTTGTTTAAGAATCAAATTTCAAATTCAATCTTTCTTTTTCAATAGCTATACCAGCTAGATTTTTTTAGTTTGAAGAAGCTAAAATAACACTTTAGATGCCATTTTGTCTTGTATTGAGAACAAAAAACTGACATAAAAGCAGTAATCCTTTTCCTTTAGGCTAATGTTTCATATTTTATTATAAGAAAAAGTTAGACAAGATTGTCTCATCACTTTTTAAACTTTTTAAATAATGTGGCTGTTTTAACAGTAAATTCTAATTTTTCAAGTCATAATGGCTTAATAATTTTACCTTTTCATGTAAAGCTGTCATTACTATTTTTAAAACCTAGGGAAAAAATAATTTTTTACTGTATGGAAAGGATATTGATAATCGATTATAGGGCAACTACCTGCTAAATTCTGTTTAGCACTTTTCTACAAGCCTTTAATAAACATTTAATTTTGATGAATTACGAAAGAAAAGATAATATTAACTCAGTGTTAAGTTTTACTAAACTCATTACCTTCCTTAAAAACAAGACACAAGTCACCGAAAATAAAGCATCTAAGGTATTATTAGATTACTTACTGACTGAAATTGAAAAAGTACCGGAATTAAGCGGAGAAATACGCAATTTGACACTACTGAAAAAACACAGTGATTTAGTGGAACAATTGATGTCATCTATTTTTTCACCACTAGACTTTGATAAAGAAATTGTAGCAGTTGTAAGACCTTTCGATTTCTCCGGGATAATTTATAGTACTTCTCGGTGGAAGGATCTAATAAATACTGAAAATATCAACTTCGCATTTAAAGATATCGATTTTGAGACTTTTGAAAGGAATAAATCTATCTACTGTAATAAGTTGATATTAAATGAGATCTATGGGCATTCTTACTCTTTTGAAAATAACATGTTAATTACTGTTCCAAATAAAAAAAGTGGATTGAACAGATATTATAAAATTTACTTTAACAGAGATTTTGCTCAAGTACATCCTATAAATAAGCCAGCTAAATTAAGCAAGAATGAAATCAGATTACTAGCCGATAATCCTACTGATCAAGACTTGTGGAGTAAGTACATAGATTTTAAAAATTTTGAAATAAGAGGATTTATTATTTTGAGATTAATGGATGTTACACAACACGAAGTGCTTTCAGCCTTAAAATATGATTTACTAGAGAAGGATGCTATCATTTCTAAAGAGAAGTTCGGAAAACTCGAACAAAAACTCAGAGAATTGTACGAACTACCCGATCTAAAATTAGGAATTGTTTCATTTAGCAATGAGAATGAAGGGAATGGAATTAAAATATGGAATAGCATTATTAGTGAAGAAGAAATGAAAAAAAATATCTGCCGTACAGGTATGACCAAAGAAGAAGCGTTTAATGGATGTGTGTACCATAGAATGAAACAAAGTGGAGAAGCACAAACTATTAGTAGCCTTGAAGAAGAAACCGAGGGCTCAATAGTAGAACAAGTTTTACTTCAGAAAGGAATAAAGAGTATCATGGTATCTCCACTGAGCTACAATGGCGAACCTTTAGGTGGAATTGAATTAGCTTCAACCAATGCTTATGATTTTAGCAATAGCTCTACTATACTTTTAGAAGAGATTTTACCCATTTTTTCTTTGGCAGCTAAAAGAAGCCTAGAAGAGTTGGAAAGTAAGTTACAAGCAATAATAAAAGAGCAATATACAGCTGTGCATCCTTCCGTTGAATGGAAATTTGTTCAAACGGCACTTAGTAGAATGGATCGGGGGAACATTACAAACAATAAAGGCGAAGCTATTGTATTTGAAGATGTTTTCCCTGTTTATGGGCAGTCTGATATTCGTGGCTCTTCAACAGAAAGAAATAAAGCCATTCAAGAAGATCTCTCCGAACAACTTTCTTTGGCAAGAGATGTACTACATAGAATTAACGACGATCATCCCCTTGGCATAATTGAAGAAATAAGTTCTAGGATAGACGACGCTTTGCATAACATTGAAAAAGGCATGGGATCGGGAGATGAGCTAGCTATTCTTAATTTCCTAAAAAATGAAATAGAGCCCTTGCTACAACATTTTAGGAAATCAGAAAGACTTTCAGCAGAACCTTACCAATATTATTTTGGGCAGTTAGATCCAGATCTCGGAATATTATACAAAAAAAGAAAAGCTTTCGAAGATAGCCTTACACAAATTAACGATAAAGTAGCTGACTATTTGGAAATTCAGCAAGATCAGATTCAAAAGTCTTATCCACATTACTTCGAAAAATACAAAACCGATGGTGTTGAGTATAATATTTACATAGGCCAATCAATTACGCCCAATAAAGAGTTTGATATGATCTATTTGCACGATTTACGTTTGTGGCAACTCACTACCACGGCACAAATTGCAGTGTTAACAAATCAGTTAAAATATGAATTACCTCTTCCACTAGAAACAACTCATCTCTTATTGGTAAATAGTGCACCAATAGCCATTCGCTTTAGGGAAGACGAAAAGCAATTCGATGTAGATGGTGCTTATAATATAAGGTATGAAATTATTAAAAAACGCATTGATAAAGCGCATATTAAAGATACCAATGAAAGAATAACTCAACCCGGCAAAATTGCTATTGTATATACACAAGATAAAGAGGCCGACGAATACCGCAAGTATATTCGTTTTCTGCAAAAACAAGGATTGTTAGAAGATGAAATAGAGAACCATCAATTGGAAGAATTACAAGGCGTTAATGGGTTAAGAGCTTTACGAGTTAAGGTGAAGTTCTCCAAACTTAAAAAAAATGATAATTTCCCTGAAAAAGTAATTGAACAAGTATTTAGTAGGGAAGAAACAGAATAGATAAATCACTTCAAATTGAGGATATTAGAAATAGCATTTTCATCCACGATTTTA
>JBCDJE010000341.1:0-5239 GCA_038748185.1 Bacteroidota bacterium | reverse complement strand
TAACTTGGTAGGTGTTAGTAAAGTGTTATTATTTAAACCTCTTACTTTTCTATTTTAAATCAGATGCTTTATGGTTATTGATCATCTACTTATTATACTTTCATTATAATAAACTTGTAGCTGAATTACATCTCAGCCATTTTAAAAACAATTGGTATAATCATTTGCTGTTTTACATTTCTGCCTCTTTGTTTACCGGGTTTCCACTTAGGTGCTTTTGAAAGTACCCTAATTGCTTCCTCATCACAGCCGTATCCAATACCTCTAACAACTTCGAGATTAGTAAGTGAACCGTCTTTATCAACTATAAACTTTACATATACTTTCCCGCCTACGGCTACTTCAAGTGCTTTTCTTGGATAGTGTAAATTTTCACCCACAAAAGCATAAAATGCTGAGTAACCTCCTATTGGTTCGGCAGGATCTTCTACTATCATGAATATTTCTTCAGGCTTTTCTTCTTCTTCTTCCACAAACTCTTCTATTGCAATTTCTTCTGTTTCTTCAATGACTGTTTGTTCATCTGCCTCCATGTCGAGGTCTATCTCAATTTCATATTCTATTTCTTTGCTATCATCCACCGCAGTAATTTGAGGACTTTTTACTTTAGGTGGCGGTGGTTGTTTTTGTTCAGTTGGTGGAACTTCAAACATTTCATCTAATACTTCTCTTTCTCCTGTGAGTTCTACTAATGAAGATTTTTCATATATAGGAAATTCGAATAGTGAAATGGTGAAAATCAGGGTAATAATTAAAGCTAACTTGTAAATGATAGGTCGGTATAAGGCAATATCTACTCCTGGATATTTCTTAAGGAGTACATTGCTATTGCTAACCGGCTTATGCAGTGCATGAACTTTTTCTTTTCTTAAAACTTGCTTTAGCATGAGAATGGTTAAAGTGATAAGTGCAAAAAAAATGATGAGTACACCGGGAAGGCCGAGCATTTTCAGTATAGAGATCATGGTAATTTGGATTAAGGTTGAAAATCAATTCGAGTTATCTTTTTCTTTAACTCTATACCATATATACCTTACTTTTATGCTTTTTCATATGATAAAAACATCTAAAATAAAATGATTTTTATCAGGCTTTTATGAAGCTTTTTTAAACTATCGCTTATAAGTACTCTTATTGACCATACCTGCACCTTTCGTGTACTAAACTTATCCAACCACTACCTTTTTTAAAAATTACAATAATGGTACTTTGAAGTAATGGCTTGAATAATTGAGTCTCTTCTATTTCAAAAAGTCTAGCCAACCGAAATGCATATTTAATATACAAAAATTTACCAATACATTCAGTCACTTGTGTTAAATTTGCAGCTAAGTAGCGAATGGGAAAGTAGCTGAGATATGAAAGAGTACGAAGAATATATATTCCCTAATGGGATACGATTGGTTCACCGACAAGTTAGTAATACAAAAATTGCCCACTGTGGTTGCATATTAAATATAGGGAGTAGAGACGAACAAGCCCACCAACAAGGTATTGCTCATTTTTGGGAACACATGGCTTTTAAGGGTACTCAAAAAAGAAGGGCTTACCATATTTTAAGCCGGGTAGATTCTGTTGGGGGAGAATTGAATGCGTACACCACTAAGGAAAAAATTTGCTTCTACGCCTCTTTATTAGATCAGCATTTCGAAAAGGCGGTAGAGCTTATTAGTGATATTACGTTTAATTCTACGTTTCCAGAAAAAGAAATTAGAAAAGAACGCAGTGTAATTCTAGAAGAAATGGCAATGTATAAAGACGATCCCGCTGATGCCATTCAAGATGAATTCGATGAAGTAATTTTTGAAAATCACTCACTAGGTTATAATATTTTAGGTACAAACGAAAGTGTAAGAAGTTTCAATAAAGATGATTTTTATACCTTTATTCGGGAAAACCTCAATACCCATGAGGTAATATTTTCTTCTGTAAGTGCTCTTCCTTTTAAGAAAGTGCTTAAAATAACTGAGAAATATTTTAACGATTTCCCGTTACATCGAACTGATAGAAAGCGCATTGCTTTTAGCGATTTTAAAGCTAGCCAAGTAACACAAAATAAACCCATTAGTCAAGCACATTGCATAACTGGTACGACTTCTTTTTCGATTCACGATAAGAGACGCGTACCTTTTTTTCTTTTGGTAAACCTACTCGGAGGACCTGGTATGAACTCTAGACTCAACCTAGGTATTAGGGAAAAATATGGATTTGTATATTCAATTGATGCTTCTGTAACGGCTTACCAAGATACAGGGCTTTTCTCAGTTAACTTTGCCACTGAAAAAAATACACTGGATAAGTGTATCTATTTACTTGAGAAAGAGCTTAAAAAATTAAGAGAAGTGCCTTTAGGAAGTATGCAGTTACATCAAGCTAAGCAACAATTAATTGGGCAATTAGCTATGAGCGAAGAGAGCAATCTCGGTTTTATGCTAATGATGGGGAAAAGCATACTTGACCTAGGTCGTATAGAAACAATTAACGAAGTTTTCGACAGCATTCAAGCAGTTACAGCACAAGAGCTCATGGAAATTGCTAATACTGTATTACCAGAAGAAAGATTAAGCATGCTTACCTACCTCCCTGAGTAGTATCCGAAAAATTGTGTTTATTTGAGCTGGCTTTTTCATTGCCTACATGCCATATCATAGATACATCATTACAATCGCAGTCGTTAGTATACTTTTCTCTTGTTGTATAAAGTAGTTTAAACTCAGTTCTTCTATTGTACTGATTTGCGCAACTCTGTCCTCTCCTGTTCTTGCTATAGTTTTCCTCAGATTGGTCTACCGGGTATTGACCGGCATAATTGCAATTGATTATCCTTTCTAAATCTAAAGTCGGGTAATTATCGCGAATTAATTTAATAGCAGCTTCATTCCTTCTTTTCGATAAATCTTCATTATCGTATGCATAAGGAGGAAGTGGGCATTCATCGGTGTGTGAGCTCACTTTAGCATTAAGGTGCTGATACTCCTTCAATACATCTGAAAGCCTTCTAACCTGCAATTTAGGATCGATTTGTTCTGCATCGTTATCTGTTGTGTTTGAAGAGTCAAAACCATACCTAATATTTCTGATGACTATTGGGTTTGTCAATTTATTATCTTGTAACATAACGGAGTCAGGAACCAGAATACTGTTTTCTATAAGGAATGATTTTAATACTTGTTGCTTTTGTTGCTCTTCAAGATTGCTAATCCTTATGATTTGTTGGTTTTGGGGTGACAAAGTGATGATGTCTCCGGTTAGTGTGTTTTGTAAATAATTTCCTCCTTTCTCACTGTCAAAACCCATTTCATATATAATGCTGTAATCAGTTACTCCTGTAATTGAGTCACTTGAATTAAAACTTGAGATATTTTTACTAAAAGCGATAAAAATTTGTTGCTCACTTTTTACATTAGCTAAAACTATCATCTTAGCCTCTGGCTTTTTCTCTAATAAAATAGTATCTCTTAAAATACCATAAGCATCAAATGCACTTAGATTTGTTGTAAATGAGGTTTCATTACCAAAGTAAGCACTGTTATCGGGTATGGCCTTTACCGTATGGGCTACATCTAGTGTGAATTTTCTAAAGATAGAAGTCCCTCCAGCGGCAATTCTATCTTTTAATGTTTCTCCACCTTCAGGAATAAAGTCCAGCGCTACATCTAACACCGGTTCTAATGTTTCTTTGTCGAGTACAGTTAACAAAATTTTCAATTCTCTGAATTTATAAATATCGTCATTCCCCGTTCTGTTAGAAGAAAAATAACCCGCATTTCCATACTCGTTTAAGATTAATCCAAAATCATCTTTTTCTGAATTAATTTGAGTGCCCATATTTTTTCTGCTAGTGAACTTTTCGTTACAATATGCTGAGTAATAAATATCCAATTGACCTACACCCTCTTCATTATGAAAGTTTGAAGAGAAGTATAGCGTTTCAGTACCTTCAGGGTTGGTATGTAAGAAAGGAAATATTTCATTACCCTCAGAATTTACTTGAGCGCCTAAATTTACTGGAGTCCCAAGCATTCCTGAATTTGGGTCGAATGTACTTACAAAAATATCGCTATTCCCATAAGCTCCGGGAACTTCTGAAGAGCCTGGTACAGGTACATCTGAAGAAAAGTATAATTGTGTTCCGTCAGCATTAAAAGTAGGATGTGCTACATTGTACAATTCGCTATTGAAAAGTGTTGCATTTTCCCCATCAAACAGCAACGGTTTTACCTGCCAAGCAGAATCTTCAGGGTTTTTATTAGCTATAAATAATTTAAGTGTATTAATTCTATCACCTCGAAAAGCTTGGCTATTTTTTAATGCATCGTTATTAAAGTAATAGTTTCCAGTAAAAATAAATTTATTATTATTTCCAGGAAAAAAAGCCATAGGCCCCTCATTGTAGTAAACTCCTCTGTTGAATGTAAAAAACTTTGCAGTAGTAGCAAGTGAGTCTGAATGTAAGTACTGCTCTTCGGGTCTGTAGCCCATAGCATCTTGTTCATTCATTCTTTGAATATAAAGGTCAAAGGTTCTCCTGTCTTCCCCATTTACAGAGGCATTTTTATTTCCTAATGGATTTCTATCAGAAGCAAAGATGAGAGAATCATTATTAAAGTAAACAGGACTATATTCTGAGGTTAATTGTTCATTAATACCATAAGTTTTCAACTGGCTAATAAAGTAGGTTTTATTAAACAAAATGCAGGGATCGGTAAAATTTTTACAGGCATTGTAGATAATTTTAGTATTATTGATCAATTCACTAGCTTCTAGTAATTTTCCAGAAAGATTAAGCCTTACCTGCGCAAAGTAAAATTGGTCTATATCAAGCTCACCAGTTTCATCCAGCATTTTCAAGTAAACACTATCATCTTTTAAAAGCTGCTCACAAGTTTCACATTGCTGGTTAAAGGTAATTGTTGCCTCATTACTTACTAATTCATCTTCATTTAAACATTTCCGGTACCATTCCTGAGAACGCTCTTCTATACCTGCTTTAAAGTAAGCGCGCGCTACTAAGCGAGCATACTTATCTTGTATAGCATTATCGCTAATGTTACTATGCAAGTAACTGAAAAGCCTTGCCCCTTCTTGATAATAACCTTTACAAAATAAGTCTTCGGCTACTGCTAAAAGCGACTTTTCTTGGTAAACATCTTTATAAACTTCACCTGCTTTAGCAAAGTTTTTTAATTCTATATAACATTGAGCCAGTTGCTTAGCTGCTTCATTTTGTGATTTGAAG
>JBCDJE010000340.1:0-5275 GCA_038748185.1 Bacteroidota bacterium | reverse complement strand
CGTATTTTTCTGAAGAACTTAATCATAAATAGGTAAGTTAAGGTATTTCAAATTAATTGATTTTATGAAGAGTTTAAATTAAGTCGATTGGATATTGCTGATAAATAGCTAATTAGGAAAGAGATGGTAGGTTACTGTCAAAACTAAACTTGAGAAATAAATAGGCTGCAATAATTTTTTACTTTCATTTAAGTTTCCTTCGATTAAGTAGAATTACATCAGTAGACTACCACATTTATCGCAAACACCTTTGATAACCAAGTTTACATTTTCGGAAACAAAACCTTCAGGAACTTTTATTTGATGGATTTTAAGGTCAGTCAAACAAATGGTTTCTTCACAATCATTACAATGGAAATGCAAGTGTAAATCGGTTTTAATATCACAACTACAACCTTGTTCACATAAGGCATATTTGGTAATGCCTGTACCATCGTCTATTTGGTGTACAATATCTTTTTCTTCGAAAGTTTTAATAGTTCTATAAAGAGCAGTTCTATCTGCTTTGTCAAAAGCATATTCTATTTTACTCAACGTCACAGCAACCTTTTTTCTGCAAGAAACTTATAAACTAACAAACGCATTGCAGTTATTCGAATACCCTTTGATTCTAAGAATTGTTCTGCTGCTTCCATAGTTAATGATGTTCTTCGTTTCCAAACGGTTTAATAATAAGTCCTATGCTTAAAATAAAGCCATCTGTCGGTGCATATATTTCAGGAAAAACTGGATTTTCGTGTGGTGGCAATACTAAAGGTGAAAACCTACTTTGTCTTACATCCGTAAAGTTTTCAAAATTTACAAATATGCTACCCAGTTTAAAATTACGCATTAATAATAAACCCATGGTTACAAAATCAGTAGTCTGTGTCCCATCTGATAAGAATTGTCTGCCAGTATAATATGTTTCATAACCGATTCGCCACTTATCAGATTCGTACATTAAAACGCTACCCGCATTATGTCTTGCTGTTAGTGGTTTTTGAGGATTACCTGGTAAATAATTTAACCTTGTATCAATAAATGCATAATTCAAGAACCACCTAAAATCCTTGTAAGTAAATTTAATATTTGTTTCTGCACCTTTACTAAATATTTCATCTGGTGCGTTTTCATATCTAAAAAAGCCATTATCAGTAGAATTCAAAAGTAGTGCATCATTAATTGCTGTTACATAGAATAATTGATTTATCGAAAAGCTTAGTTCCTCAGAAAGTCGTGTTTGATAATTTACATCAAAGTTAATACCATAGGAACGTTCAGCATCCACCACTGATTTATCAATGGCAAGCACATTTTCAAAATTGATAAATTCTGCTTCCTCTGTGAAAATATCAGGTATTTTATACCCTAATCCACCACCAATTCTACTTGAAAAGCCAATATCGTTTTTGTAGAGTAATGATACTCGTGGCAAGGGAAAAAATCCAAAATCTGTATTGTAATCTACTCTTAGTCCAGTTTCTAAAATCCAGCTTTCAGATAGGTCATAGATATTGTTCGCAAATACTCCAAAGGTTACATCTCTTTGGTCACGCTGAAGTGCTGCGTTATCATTTTCCTTAAAGTCAGATGTGTAAAGATTAGCACCCAATATCCAATCTGCTCTTTCATTTCGCTTATTGTAATATATCTCAGTGAATGTGTTTATCTGTTTTCCTTCGAAATTAAAGTCAGGTATAATTAAATTTCTATCAAAAAAGGAAACGCTATTTTTGAATTCTAATACACTAACAGAATCCAATTGCGTTTGATAAACCAATTGACTACTTAAACGTTTAGAATTGTTTTCTTCAGTATATTGATGAATACTATCCTCTCCACTTTCTATCTTAGTTATATCTCCACCAATCCTATCGTCATATGTTCCATTTAAACCAAACCAAACTGTAGTTTTTTCTGATGGATAATAAAATATCTTTGGGTTAAATGAAAGTGATGTTGTTTTTGGTAGATTACTAAAGTCATCATCTTCTGGGTCAAATGCTTTTTGATAATGGCCAGAACCGTAAAGTGAAAATCCAAACTTCTCATTTCGCTTGCTGTAAAAAATATTAGCTGTGCTTCCTAATGCTTGTGTCTGTGTAAGCATTATATCCAATGTTGGTTCTTCATCTGGTGTTTTAGAAACCATATTAACCAATCCTGCTATTGCACCACCCCCATAAAGTGTTGAAGAACTGCCTTTAATAATTTCGAATTGTTGTAAGTCTAAAGGTGGAATTTGCAGAATACTCAACCCACTTGAAAACCCACTGTAAAGCGGGAAACCGTCTCTTAATAGTTGAGTATATCTACCGTCTAATCCTTGAATACGAATATTTGTATTACCACTACTTAATGAAGTTTGCTGCATTTGGATACCTGTACTTTCACGAAGTACCATAGAGATATTGGCGGGATTCATTATGGCTTTTTCGGTCAATTCCTCTGCACCAATAAACTCGATTCGAGTTGGGATTTTACGCACTGTTCTTGTGCTTCTCGTAGATTGAAGTACAACAGCATCCAATTCGTTACCACCTTCTTTTAGATTAAACACTAATTCCGTATTACTTGGAATTTGAATTGTGGCTTCTATTGTTTCAAAACCTAAAAAGGAAATTACTATTTGATGTTCGCCATCTGGTATTTCTGTAAATTCTACAATCCCGTCAATATTGGTAACTGCACCTTTTTCTATTGTTTCAAAGTAAACTGTAGCACCCATTAAAGGCTCGTTTTCAGCCTCCGTGATAACTTTAATTTTTATATCTGATGTTTGTGCCTTTAATGATAGGCAAAGTATTAAAATGAGCTTTATGCTCAATATGTATTTATTCATTGAGATAAAATGTAATTAACTAATAAATTGATTTAGATTGCGTTGCTTTTAGCTAATTACTTTTGGTGGTTGCCAGATGTTGGAAAGAACATCAAACCTATAAAAAGGCTTATAGGTCGTTATGATTTGAATGGAATCCTTTATATAAAATTTAAACTCATACTTCGATAATGGTTCACAGACTATTGACATTCCACAGCAGTCACAAATACAAGTTATTGGACAAGAATCATCATTATCCTTTTGATGATTATGTTTCATGCCAATTTCATCTTGATGTATATCCTCAATATTATTTCCATCAGTGCAAGGTTTGACCGATAAAAAAAGAAACAATAATGATAATGCCAAGGCAATATTCTTCATCGACACAAAGGTAGAATTATTTCAATGCAATCGTTGTGCAATAAAGAATTGTTGTTCTAAAGATAAGGTAGATAACCTGATCATCAAATTTCTATAACTATAGGAAACGTGGTCAGCATGCTAGATTCAAAGATAGAATTTGTTCTGGATTTGATTGCCAATAATTAACGTTAGACTATAGATTAAGTTATTAATAATTGAGCTTTCTCTCGTCCCGTCTAAACCGTAAAAAGTATAAAGTTGAAAATTAATTCAATCTCAAAGGTATTTGCCGTCAACTGCAAAAATCTAGCAACTAAAGAATCATCAAAAAAACTCTTCATAGTCTCCTTATTTACTCTTTATATTTAAACCAAATTATTAGTTAATCACAAGGTTAATTATTGTTTTTTTCGCATATGGCTTTAACTTTTTGAACAGTCCCTAATGAAACATCACATAGCTTAGCTGTGTTTCGCAGTGATTGACCATTTTTTAGATATTTTACAACGTTTTTATACTTGCTAAGGACCTGATTATCTGTTTCCTTAGTTCCTTTAACTCTACCCTTGTAAATGCCCTTAGCTTTGGCTATTGCAATTCCTTCCCGCTGTCGTTCCAGAAGAGATTCTCTTTCCATCTCTGCGATATTCGCCATAACCGAGATTATAAGCTTGAAGGCATGATTGGGTTTATTGTTAACTAAGCTCTCAATCCCCAAATTATCTACTTTGAGCACTACCTTATATTCGTTTAGCACTTCTAAAGTGGCAAGTATATCAAATAGATTCCTTCCCAATCTGTCAATGCTATGAACAGAAATATAATTGATCGTACCTTTTGTTATATCTGATAATAGTTCCTTTCCTTTAGGTCTTTCCCTAAATGGTATTGCCCCGCTAATGATATCGACGTAAAGAGCTTCTTTTGGGTGTTTTTTTACAAGTTGCCTTTCTGTTTTTTGGTTACCTGTGCTAACCCTTATATATCTTGCTTTCATTATTGTTTATTTAAATTAAGCCCCTTTAATTGGGGTTCGATATTCTACATTAATCTAAAGTAATGATTGTTAGAACTGGCGTAGTCCATCATTATATCATTCGCCGTTCTTTCCCAATCAATATGAATATAGGATGGCAAGTCAATACTCAATTCACCCGTTGCTTCTAATAGCTCTTGGGTAAACTCAATGTCACCCGAAAACTCACCCTGGTATGAGTCACTCACTTTATCGATAAGCTCTTCAATATTTTCATAGCAGCCGATAGAATCACAATAGGCTTCCAGTACTTCAAAACTATAAACACAATTATTAATCTGCTTTAATACCTCATATATATTTTCTGAAATATGACATTCGCTTAAGAGCCCCAGGTGATCAAATATTGTTGGACATTCATAGTCTTGAAACATAAACTCAGGATCCTGTTCATCTTTGTGCAGTTCCCTAATGGCTTCTAATAATTCTTGATAGTTTGAATAGTCCCTTAATTTGAACCATTTCCCATAAAGACTTCCGCTATTGTACTTAGCATAAGTCCCGACATAAATTTGTACATTCGTCATGTCATTAATTTTTTAATTACCGTTAAATTTTTTGTGACTTGCCTTGTCGTATTCACAGTACTTCAAGGCTTTTTTTATTCTTATTAAATATACAAAATATATATCTAATGTACTAATTTTAGGATAGTTATATTTGATACATCTTAAAGCTTTTAAACCTGTCAAATAAAAATTAATGATCGTAACACACTTAGACTAAAGTCTAATTATAATACATCAAATTTTTTATGACATTTTAACTCCTAAAGATCTGTTTAGAACAAAAAAAGCATCAAATTACAAGTGATTTTATAAAATCCATTTTTAAAGAGGGAGGGGGTAGGAAAAAAAACTAAATTTATATCTCTTCTATGCCCCTAGGTGGAACAAGACAGGATATGTCAATTTAGAAATCAGCGGCAAAAGAAATATTTACCAATGGTAACCCTCTTAAAACTAAATCCATCTCTTTTTCTGGATTAATAAAAAAGACGAAAGAAAAGGCATCATTAGTATATTATAATAAAGTATAAAGTGAAATTGTCTAATTGATCTAATTAT
>JBCDJE010000339.1:0-5312 GCA_038748185.1 Bacteroidota bacterium | reverse complement strand
GAATGTTGTATTTTTTGTCTATATCTGCCGTCCACTTCTTTTTCAACTTTTGGTCGAATTTATTTTGAATAACTTCTTCCAAAATTTGCTCCTCTTGTTCGGGGGTAATGTTTGTGGTAAATAATTTTTTTAATCGGTTCATATCACAGTATTTCGGATTTTTGTCGGAAAAGTTCTTTCAGTTGTTTAACACATCTTTCTTTTTGTTTTCTTATAGCTGCTGCGGGCTTTTCTTGCTGTTCGGCAATTTCAGCTAGTTTCATTTTACCGTAATAATGCCATTTTAAGAGCTCTTTACAAGATACTCCAAGAAGTTCCCAGGCTTCTCCCAACCAGCTAATTTCCTCCTCTCTTCCATCCTCTTCTTCCATCTCTCTATCAATTTCTTGAGTAAGTTCGGCATTAGTATTTCCCTTTTTATTTTTAAAATAAACCTGTGACGCACATTTGGTAAATAAAAACCGCAAGTTTCCATACTGTAATTTTCCCTCAACAAATCTTTTTCTAAAATCAATTAAAGCATCCATTGTTGCGTCATAAGCATCCTCATGAAGGGCACTATATTCTTTCTGTAGATACCTCATGGTTTCCTTAAACTGATTAAGAAAAACTTTTTCAAAAAAATTGGTATCATTTTTTTTCAAATCAATTACCATCTTTTCAAATTCTTCTATACTTAAGCCAAAGTTTTTATCATTCATTTTTCATGTTACTTAATCCATGGATCGTATACTATCGGATTAAATTAACAAGAAAAAAAAGATATAAAAGTATTTAAATTCACCAATTGAGAAGAATGTCTGCTAACACGATCTTTTCTCACTAGTATTGGTTGCATTTGTAGGTATAAGCGCCAGAAAGATAAAGTGTGACATTGAAAAAGATTTTTTTTTATAATTAAGGCTGATGGTCGGTAATAAGTTGAAGAATCTCTTATAAATAATTGATTATTGAGTGGTTAGCATATAAAAAGAAGTTTAAGAGCGCTATTGGCAAATTGGGTTTATACCCCGTTTACTACAAAATCGAAAAATATGTTCCTTATAAATTTTCTATTCATAAAATTTCGTGTCTATTGATAAAATCTGCAACCAATTCTTTTACACAACCGCTTGGGGTTACGCCTATATGAAAAAAATCTACCATACGTATTCAAAAAGAAATTATTAGTATTCAACTAACTTTTTGCATAAAATCAAGAATTTAGAGATATTGAAGAGCAAAAGATTTTTTGTGCAAAAACAATAGTAAATATGAATCCTGTACCCATCTTAATAATAGGTAGCTCCAATACAGATATGGTGATTAAGACCAGTCATTTTCCTGTGCCAGGGGAAACCATTCTTGGTGGTGAGTTCTTGATGAATCCTGGTGGGAAAGGAGCCAATCAGGCCGTAGCTGCTGCACGCCTTGGAGGTAAGGTTACTTTTATTTGTAAAATAGGAGATGATTTGTTTGGCAAGCAAGCTAAGCAGTTATTTGAGAACGAAGATATAAATACAGATTACTTGTTGACGGACGATCACTTACCTAGTGGTACAGCGCTAATAACCATAGATGCTTCTGGAGAAAATACCATAGTAGTAGCTCCTGGTGCTAATGGAAATTTAACGGTAGAAAATATAAAGCTCGCTGAAGCAGAATTTGATAAATGTGATTTTATTTTAACCCAACTAGAAACACCACTACAAACGGTTGAATACATCGCCAAATTAGCTTCTAAAAAAGGAAAAAAACTTATCTTAAATCCAGCGCCAGCTGTACATCTTAGTGATGTACTCCTTAGTAATTTATTTATGATAACTCCTAATGAAACTGAGGCAGAACTATTAACTGGTGTGCAAGTAACTGATGTTTCTTCTGCTAAAAAAGCAGCGGAAGAACTTGTAAAAAAAGGAGTAAAAAATGTAATTATTACACTTGGTGCAAGCGGCGCCTATGTTTTAACATCAGAAGTGAGTGATTTAATTTCGGCAGAGAAAGTTGACGCTGTAGATACAACTGCTGCAGGTGACACATTTAACGGAGGTTTAGTGACTGCCTTAGCTAAAGGGAAAAGTATTCTTGATGCAGTAAGGTTTGCCAACAGTGCCGCTGCCATTTCTGTAACAAGAATGGGAGCGCAAGCATCTATTCCCTACCTTAAAGAACTTGAATAAAATTAAATGATTCGATGAAGATGAAAAATCTACTATTATTGAGTGGTATAGCTATCTTGTTTATCAGCTGTAATCAATCAAAACAAGAAATCCCGTCTAATGTGGAGGCAGGCACTCCCAAAAAGGTAAAGATTATTTTCGATACAGATATGGGACCGGATTATGATGATGTAGGAGCTATTGCAGTTTTGCATGCATTGGCTGATAAAGGGGAGTGTGAAATTTTAGCGACACTATCTAGCAATAGATATAATTATAGTGCGGCTACGATAGAAGCATTCAATACCTATTTCAATAAACCCGAAATACCTATTGGTTTACCTGTAGATAAGGGACCTCAAATGATTTATAGGAATAATTGGAACGACTCAATAGTTACAAAGTACTTACACAATAAAACGGATTTAACATATCCTTCAGCGGTTGAAGTGTATAGGAAAGTCTTAGCTGCACAACCCGATAAAAGTGTAACCATCGTAACAGTGGGTTTCTTCACAAATCTTGCTGAATTACTGCAATCACAACCCGATGAGTATTCTAATCTTGTCGGAAGAGAACTTATAAAAACAAAAGTGAAAGAACTCGTTTCAATGGCAGGAAAATTTCCTGAAGGTTACGAGTTTAATGTGGAGAAGGATTCTACAGCAGCACATTATGCTATTAATAATTGGCCAACTCCTGTTCTGTTCAGTGGGTTTGAAATTGGTTTTTCGATCTTGACTGGGAATAAAGTAGCGCAAACAGCAGATGCTACTAATCCGGTAGCTTGGGCTTACCGCTATAATTTAGAGACATATGGTAAGAATCCAGCCAAAAACAGACAGTCATGGGATCAAACTGCAGTGTTATGTGCCGTAAGAAATCCCGAACAATATTTTTATATTTTAGGGCCAGGAAAGCTCAACGTTGAGGAAAGTGGTTACAATGCTTGGGATGCAGAAACGGATGCCGATCATTATTTCTTGGTTCATAAATATCCGTATGGTCAAATTGCCAATCTATTAGATGAATTGATGATGCACACACCTGTAAATCAATAAATAAACAATACTCTCAAACTTTTTTAAAATAGATTTATGTATATCGTTTCTTCTTACACCTTAGCAGTGATACTTTGCGTAGTCACCATGTTGTGTTGGGGTTCTTGGGCAAATACACAAAAGCTTGCTCAAAAATCTTGGCGGTTTGAATTATTCTATTGGGATTACGTACTAGGGATTGTGATCATGTCTTTATTATTTGCGTTTACACTGGGATCTAATGGTGCAGTTGGTCGTTCTTTTACCGAAGATTTATCGCAGGCAGATTTGGGGAATATGGGTAATGCTTTTCTGGGAGGGATTATTTTTAATGCGGCAAATATCTTGGTATCGGCAGCTATAGCGATTGCAGGAATGTCAGTAGCTTTTCCTGTAGGCATTGGAATCGCATTAGTTTTAGGAGTTGTGATAAATTATTTAGCTGCACCACAAGGCAATGCTACATTCTTATTTATAGGTGTTTCACTTGTAGCTTTCGCAATTGTAATTGATGCCATCGCTTATAGGAAGAAGACGGATGCTGGAAATACTTCTTTAAGTAAGGGTTTGCTATTTGCAATAATTGGTGGAGTTTTAATGGCTTTATTTTACAGATTTGTGGCAAGTTCTATGGCAACTGATTTTGTGAATCCGCAAGCTGGTTTACTCACACCTTATACGGCAGTATTTATTTTTTCTTTAGGAATTTTTGCTAGTAATTTTGTTTTCAATACTATTTTTATGAGGAATCCTGTAGAAGGCGGAGCGGTAAGCTATCAGCAATATTTTGGTGGTGCATTAAAAGAACACCTGACAGGTATTTTTGGTGGCTTTATTTGGTGTGTAGGCATGATGTTGAGCATTATCGCTTCAGGCGAAGCAGGTTTCGCCATTTCCTATGGTCTTGGGCAAGGTGCTACCATGGTGGCTGCTATTTGGGGTGTTTTCATTTGGAAAGAATTTAAGGGTGTACAAGGAGTAAATGGTTTATTAGCAGCTATGTTTATTTGCTTCATTATCGGGTTAGGAATGATTGTATACGCTGGTATGTAAAATAAATCCCAAAGCCTATTGAGTATCTTGTTTCTAGGCGTTTATAATGATACACTCTTGGAAGAACAGGAAACATAGATATGATGGAAATCTAAAAAAATTTTAATGTGAAAAGCGCGAGTTCACTTAAAAAGATATGCATAGCATCAATAAAAAGATTATTCATGAGTGATATGGATGATGATGGAAAACTAGTAGAGGAGTATTGTGGCTATACCTATATCACAAAAATATTTATAGATAATCCAGATACGGTAGATACCTTTTATCCTATTAGCAAAGAAGAATTGGCTCTAGTTCAATCATTTCTTCCTAATGGGAATAAACTACTTGTGACAACTAAAAATTTGTACAGTTTATATGAAGGTAAAATACAAATATTAAATTACAAAGAATATGTGGGTATAAGTGATTTTAGCCCTCCATTAGAACCTATACATTTATTTGATAAAAAACATCCTTTTGCAAAAGTTATTTTGAGTTCATCTTCTGGAAATGATTTTATATTTGAAATTGAAAGAGGGAAAGGTTTTTTAGCTGTCTTAAATTGCTTAACTTTTTTTCCTTATCATTGGGATAATCCTTTGACAAAATAATGTTCTCGCTGGACAGTATTGATTTTTCTTACAAGGAGATGGGAATATTAAAGAAATCTCAGACTTCGGTGTGGATGAGGAGATTTAGGTCAGCATTTTACTTTTATGAAATGAAGAGTTATCTTGAAATAAATATTTATCGTTCTCTTTTTGATAGTGAACAGTTTACGGTTGCTTGGAAAGACATCCAATCCTTCGATTTAACAGATCTCAATAAAGAGGAAGAAGTTTTGATTAACAACATATTAGGTATTGAGCTGACTTTTAAGACTGCTCCCAGCGTTGATATAACATTTGTAGCGTCAAAAATATTTGAATTGATCCATTCTATAAAAGGATATGAGAAACTATTATTTTTAAGGGAGCTTTTACAAGAAAAAAGTAGGATAAGAAGCTTCAAAGGAGTAGTTAAATCTGTTAACAAACCCAATATAAAATTTTTGGAAAAAGAAATTGACACAGAAAAAGAGTATTCATTTTTTGTT
>JBCDJE010000338.1:0-5318 GCA_038748185.1 Bacteroidota bacterium | reverse complement strand
TTTTGATTTTATCAATTTTATGATCACGCCTAAAAAATTTAACCAACTATTCCCTTTAGCTTGCCAATGGGCTATAAAGCAAGAAACATTGATTTTGGAAACAGGTATTTCACTAGACAAAAATCAACAAATGGATGCATCTCAAATTGGCATACAAGCTATTAAAAAAATCAGACTACTAAGAGTAGAGCAAATACCAAAGCCTCCAATTCCCGAGCTAAAAGAGGTTGCCGAATACATAGGGTTATTATCACCAAACACTGTTGGGATAACATTCAGGTATGGAATCTATATTAGATCAGATTTTTGGAACCAAAGGAGATTAGTGGTACATGAATTAACACATACGCTTCAATATGAAAGATTAGGAGGTATTCAAGCATTCCACAAACAATATTTAAACGAGTGTATTACCTTAGGTTACCAAAATAGTCCGTTAGAATTAGAAGCTAGAAATATGGAACAGACAATCTGTAATTGAAGGCTAAGTTATCCCTAGTATCGTATTTAAATCGATAATTAGTAACCAAAAAGCTTTTTGGCTAATTTCTCATTAATTACCATACCTAATCCCGAATCTTCCGGTAGAAGCATGTTGCCGTCTACAAATTCTATCCCTTTGTCAAATACTGCACAAACATTTTTGTACAAATCGACTTCGATGTATTCAACCATAGGACCACAATTGGGGATAGCGGATAAAATATGAATAGTAGCGGCACTGCCTAACATTGGCTTAGTATTATGAGGGACTACTTCCTTGTGAAAAACTTGAGCAAGACTACAAATTTTCAGCCCTTCTGTAATCCCTCCTGATTTAATAAAATCTGGATTAATAATATCAGGGTTTCCTTCTGTTATTAAATCTCTAAACATCCATCGATTATAACATTTCTCGCCTGCCATTACCGGAATATCCATAGCATCAACAACTTTAGCTGTATCACTCATATCTTCGTTTGGGCAAGGACTCTCATAATATTTCATACCTAAATTTTGTAGTTCTTTACCGACCTGAATAGCTCTGTATCCAGTGTATCCCTCATTAGGATCTAGAAACACTTCTACATCGTCAGGTAATTCTTTTCTTATAGCTTTGTAATATTTGATAGATGGATCGTTCGCAGGATTTAGATTTTTTTCTCTTATTTGTGCCCTTATTTTAACTATCTTAAAACCAAGTTCAGCAAGTTTTACAGCTCTTTTCACTGCTTGATCTACTGACACACTTCCCCCTCCAATTCCAAAGCCCCCATATGCTTTTACTCGATCTCGAAACTTACCTCCAATTAATTTGTATAATGGTACACCTAAAATCTTTCCCTTGATATCCCATAAGGCACAATCAACCCCTGCTATAGCATAAGTAAGTGCTCCTCCAGCACCGAGATCGTGATTTGTCCAAAACATTTCCTCCCAAAGCTTTTCCGTGTCGAATGGGTCTTTACCGATAAGATGTTTTTTGAGCAAGCTATTTACGAATGTCTGAATTACTTTAATACCAATGGGACTACATTCACCCCAACCAATAGTTCCACCACTTGCTTCTATTCTCACAAAAAGAGCCTTTTCGTAACCTTTTTGATAAGCCAGTGCCTTTACGTCTTTTATTTTTATATCCGATTGTTCTAAAGGATTGCTAAAAGATTGAAAGGGAAGTGCTACGCTTGAACCCATTCCTAATAGTCCAGCTTTTTTAATGAATTTTCTTCTTACTTCCATCATATATTTTTTACAGCATCAATTACATGCTCAATGTTAAAGATACTGGTCAAAAGAAGCTATAGACAACAATTAAAAAGTTAACTTTTTGAAAATATCAGAAGATTTAGAACATGCAAGCTACTTTCTCGCCACCATGAAACCATATTCCCATAAATTTTTCTTTAGAGCTTGATATTGTCTCACAGTAGCTAAAGCATGTGCTTCTTGAAAGGGCAATTTTTGTCTAATACTTTTGGGAAGTATTTTTAATGGAAAAGCCGTTAGCAAACCGAGTTTACCAAGTAAATGTAGGCGCGCTGAACTTGGCATCACCTCTTTACTTACATTTTTATAAATAACTTGTGAAAAGCAGGCTTCATTAGCTAATCTCTTAAATTCCACGGAACTAATAAGATATGGAATATGAAAGCCTCGAAACCAATCATCTAATAATTTTTGCTCTTTTTTTGTGATTGTTTTCTTTCCTGTAAAATAGTCGGCAATAGCGAGTATACCATTTGGTTTTAATAATCTGTAGGCTTCCTGAATAAAAGTATTTTTATCTTCACAATGAAAGAAGCTTTCTACTGCCCAAATCACATCAAAAGAGTTATCATGCAAACCTGTACTTAAATAGTCGGTTTCTAAAAACTTTACTTGATTTTCGAGTGCTAACCTATTAGCTTTTTCCTTGGCTTCATACAATTGTTTTGAACTGATATTGACACCTGTAACCTTAGCATTAAATTCTTTAGCTAGATAAAACGCAGCTCCTCCTACTCCACAACCCATATCTAAGATGTTAGCTTCCTTGGGTATATTCATCATTTCAGCTAAACGCTTTTTATGAGTTAAAAGCGCGTCAGATAGATTACTGGTTTCCTTTTCCCAATAGCCAAAATGTAGCGAGCTTTCTTTATTTTTTCTCCAAAATAATTGATAAAGGAGATCTGCTTTTTCATAAGAAAGCTTGACTTGCTTTAAATGCATGATAAAGGCTAAGACAAATACACAAAAAAATCCTACTTTCTTAAAGTAGGATTAGTCTCGTTTAGTCAAGTTTTAAAACTGCCATAAAAGCTTCTTGTGGAATTTCTACATTGCCCACTTGTCTCATGCGTTTTTTCCCTTTTTTCTGCTTCTCAAGTAGCTTTCGCTTACGGGTAATATCACCCCCATAACATTTTGCCAATACATTTTTCCGTAAAGCTTTTACAGTTTCCCTTGCAACAATCTTGGTACTAATCGCTGCTTGGATAGCAATTTCAAATTGCTGGCGAGGCAATAATTCTTTCAATTTCTCACAAATCTTTTTCCCCCACTCATAAGCCTTTTCGCGGTGAACTATAGCAGATAATGCATCCACAATTTCACCATTAAGCATAATGTCGAGCTTTACCAATTTAGAAGTTCTAAACCCGGTAATTTCATAATCTAAGGAAGCATAACCTCTTGATATGGTTTTGAGCTTATCATAGAAATCAAAAACGATTTCAGCCAAAGGCATATCAAATTTTAATTCTACGCGGTCAGCTGTAAGATAGATTTGATTCTTCAACTGCCCTCTTTTTTCCATACACAAGGAAATAACTGGTCCTACAAAATCTGCCTTCGTGATAATAGAAGCAGCGATAAAAGGCTCTTCTACATAATTAATCAGATTAGGTGCAGGCATATCAGAAGGAGCATTCACAATTATCAACTCATCTTTGGTATTGTATGCCCTAAACTGCACGGAAGGAACTGTGGTGACTACTGTCATATCAAATTCCCGTTCTAATCTTTCCTGTACAATTTCCATGTGTAGCATACCCAAAAAACCACACCTGAAACCAAAGCCTAATGCTGCAGAAGTTTCAGGTTCCCATACTAATGAAGCATCGTTTAGTTGCAATTTTTCCATAGAAGAGCGTAACTCTTCAAATTCAGTAGTATCTACCGGATAAATTCCGGCAAAAACCATAGGCTTTACAAACTCAAAGCCCTTAATCATTTCTTTACAAGGATTTTTCACATGCGTAATGGTATCTCCTACTTGTACCTCACGAGCTTCTTTAATACCAGAAATTAGATAGCCAACATTCCCTGCCGAAATGGTTTCTTTTGCAGTTTGTTTTAGTTTAAGAATACCGATTTCATCTGCATGATAAGTCTTTTTTGTGGCAACAAATTTTACTTCGTCACCTTTATTAATCTTCCCGTTCATTACCCTAAAATATACTTCTACACCGCGGTAAGAATTGTATACAGAGTCGAATATGAGTGCTTGGAGTGGTTCATCAGGATTACCCTCAGGAGCAGGAATTCTTTTAACAATTGCTTCTAAAATCTCACTAATACCAATTCCTTCTTTAGCACTTGCCTTTATTATATCTTCTGGATCGCACCCAATCAAGTCAATTATTTGATCAGAAACTTCTTCGGGCATGGCACTAGGTAAATCTATTTTATTCAAAACCGGAATAATTTCCAAGTTTTGTTCTAATGCCAAATAAAGGTTCGATATAGTTTGTGCTTCAATCCCTTGTGCGGCATCAACGATTAGTAAAGCACCTTCACATGCAGCTATTGCCCTAGAGACTTCATAAGAAAAATCAACATGACCGGGAGTATCTATAAGATTGAGTGTATAGGTCTCATTTTCAAAAAGATATTCCATCTGAATAGCATGGCTCTTAATAGTAATACCTCTTTCTCGTTCCAAATCCATATCGTCGAGCAATTGCGCCTGCATCTCTCTATGAGTTACCGTTTGAGTAGACTCTAACAAGCGATCGGCCAATGTGCTTTTGCCATGGTCAATATGTGCTATGATACAGAAATTCCTAATATTCTTCATATTGCAAATCTATAAACAATTCCTTAATAAAAAGATGCTGGTCTTGTAATTAAGTAACCTAGGAAGCCAGTCAAAATTCGATCTATAAAAGCTGAAAAATAGCTACTTAGTATTGAGATAATATAAAGTTATAGGCGATTGTTTATTCTTATATTTACTAGATTAAGTCTAAAAAATAGCCATTTAATTACGCTAAACTTGAATTTTTATTTATCTTGAAATCTTGGAATAAATGCTAATCAACCTTATTAATCATTCAATAACTGAAACAAATGACAAAAAAGATTTTACTTAATGAAAATGAAATTCCGGAAAACTGGTATAATATTCAAGCTGATATGCCGAATCCGGCACTGCCACCACTACATCCGGGAACTAAACAACCACTAGGTCCGGAGGATTTAACTCCTTTATTTCCTATGGAATTAATTAAGCAAGAAGTCTCTCAGGAAAGATGGGTGGAAATTCCTGAAGAAATAAGAGAGGTATATAAAATCTGGCGACCAACACCTATGTTTAGGGCTACTGCATTTGAGAAAATGCTTGGCACAGATTGCAAAATATATTATAAATATGAAGGAGTTAGTCCTTCCGGTTCACATAAACCGAATACAGCAGTTCCTCAAGCTTATTATAACATGAAAGAGGGCATAAAACGCATCACTACAGAAACAGGTGCCGGACAGTGGGGAAGTGCACTCAGTTTTGCTTGCCAACACTTCGGCATAAAGTGCGAAGTATATATGGTGAAGATTAGCTATGAACAAAAGCCATA
>JBCDJE010000337.1:0-5334 GCA_038748185.1 Bacteroidota bacterium | reverse complement strand
TGTAGATATTGTTCTGGTAAGTCTTAGGAAAATATCTTTTAAAAGAAAAGTTTCTTTCAAATCAAACTCATTAAATGTATCATAAAATGAAAGTAATTAAATTTAGATTTTTAGTATCTCTTTTATTATTCACATTTACTTACTTTGGTGCTTACGCCCAATTTATGGTTTTAGGTGCCAAAGGAGAAAGTAAAGTTGATGGAAAGCTACTAAAAGTAGGAACGTTGCTGCAATCAGGGCAAACAATCACTGTAGGTCAAGGTGCTTACCTCGGTTTAGCCCATACAAGTAAAAAAACATTAGAGCTCAGTAAAGCAGGTTCTTACAAAATCGCTGATCTTGAAACCAAAATCGCTGCTTCTAGTAACGACCTTACTAATAGGTATGCCGATTTTGTAATAAGTGAACTTACTGCAGATGGAGGCAAATCTACAAGATTTAACAGGGGTGCAAAAACAGGTTCTGTAACCAGAGATGTTAGCAAAAAAAACATTCTCTTTATGATGCCTGTTGATAAAAACGGTATTAGTGCAACCAGTAAAGTATTGGCTGGTACAAATATTACTATAAAATGGTTTATAAATAATACCGATGAAATAAATGAAGAGAATATTGCCAGTTACAGGTTTATCGTAAAAGATGGTTCTCCTGAAAATATTGGAAACACCATTTTTGAAGAAACAACTACTGATAAGCAGATAACTATCGACTTATCGGATGATAAATTCAGACTTAATAAAACAATACTTTACCAAGTAGAAGCATTTACAAAGAATGGTGGAAAAAAAGTTGTAAGTGCTGAGGCAATGTTGGAAAAGGTGAAAAGTAAAAGAAACTACCAAATTACGCAGGAACTTGCACAATTACCTCAAGAGAAAACTGCTATTAATAAATTGATAAAAGCTAAATTCTTTGAAGAAAAAGGATTATTAGCTAACGCTATTAATATGTACGAAGAAGCTATAAGTATTTCAGATGTACCTCAATATAAATCATATTATAATGAGTTTCTAAAATTCTATGGACTTGCAACATCTGATCAAGTCTTTTCTTCCACTACCGAAGATTAAAGTTTTATATTCAATTTTACAATTACTTTTTTTAGGCCTGATGAATGTTTCATCAGGCTTTTTTATTGTCTCTAAAAACATAGTAAAATCCTAATAGAGAAATGCCAACTAGCCCCATAATCATCCAATTAACCCATGTATTAAAAGCTTGGTTTTCTGTAGGATTAATAATGTGATTAAGTTGTATTCCCGTCCAGATTGCTATTAGCGTTCTAGGAAGCATACCCAAAAAACTGCCTACCAAAAAGTAAGTAATTCTCACATTACTGATAGAAAGTAAGAAGTTACCTACTGCAAAAGGAATAAAAGGAGAGATTTTAGTAAAGATAGTAGCATAAAAAGATTGATAATTTAATCGCTTATATATTTTACCAAGCTTTTCATTTTTCTGTATACTAGCTAAAAATTTACCCTTATCAATTTTTTTAGCGATAAAATACCCAAATATTGAAGCTAACATATAAGCCACAACCAATGGATAAATGGAATGCCATTGTAAAATGTAGCCACTAATAATACTTATAAATGTGGTAGAGGTAAGCCCAAAAGCCATACTAAACACACTGAAAAAATAAAAAATGAAAATGACGCTATTAGGTGTATCTGCAAATTCTCTTGCGTAATAATAAGCTGAAGAACCCAATACAATACTTAAAGTGATTGATATAGCTAACAAGCCAACTAAGTAAAAAGTAGAGATACTATTTTCTTTAAGAATTTTAAAAAGTAGCAACATGAGTTACTTAGTAATGATGAAATGATAAGTTTAGGATTTTAAGGTAGTTATTCAGCGAACAGGCAAGGCGTTGAAATCGCGGTTTAGCAGCGCTAAATAAGATTTTAATTACGAAGGTTGTATGCTAAAGAACATCTTAAAAAGTAAAAATTATTTTTTTATCATTACTCAGGAAACTAAAACTTAATCTTCTGTATAAAGTGCTATTAATCCTTCTGGTAAGCTAGTGTGAACAATTCCTTCCGTTTTATCTACTCTTTTTACAACGCCTTCGTGCAGGGGGATAAGTACTTCTTTTCCTAGATGTATAATAGAAATGAGGAGATTATTGGTTATATCGTATACATTTTCAATTTTTCCTAAAGCTCCTTCTAAGTCGTCAACCAAGCTAAAGCCTACTAAATCGTGCAAATAATATTCTTCTTCTTTTAACTTGGGTAATGCCTCTAAAGGTAAATAAAGCTTACTCCCTTTTAATTTTGATGCCTTATCTGTATGATCTATTTCCTCTAACTTTAAAATATATTTATCGTTTAAAGGATGAATATATTCTACCATATATGGAATTAACTGGTCGTTTTCGACTATAAAAACTGCATCAATAGTTTCGTATTTCTTAGGCTCATCTGCATCAAAAAAGACTGTAACTTCTCCATTTAAACCTCTATGTTTTATCACATAACCCAATTCAAAACAATCTTCCTTCCTCATTCAATTATGCCATTTTATGTTTGCTTACGCTTTTACTTTTGTTCTTTTTTGAGGAGCTTTTAACAATCGACACTGTTTTCTTCTCTTTCAAATCATTAAACCTGCGATAAATAGCTATACAAAAGCCCATACTCATTATAAGTGTCCCAATCCATAAGACATTAATAAAAGGTTTTTCAATCGCTTTTAATATTACCCAATCTTTTTGGGTAGTTTGTGCCATAAGAGTAAAAGTCCCTGTTTCAGGGTCAATTTTTTCAAACTGTATCTTTAAGCCTAAGTCAGGTAGTATATCAGGTAACATACCCACTTGCCTATCTTTAATCAAATACACTGGTTGCACATCAAAATTTTTCCCGTTGCCCAATATCCTTATTTCAGCTTTTACAGCCACATCACCTTCGTTAAGCTGCACTTCTACCAGATCTTCAGTCCTTACCACATTATCAAGCACAGCGATATAATCGTTTACAATAAAAGTATCACCAATAGCCAGCGTAAACTGCTCAGGCTCACTCCATTCCGTTTCTGACTCAGGATCTGCAATGTTGGTAATATGCGTGTATAAATCGCTACTGGGGAAAGTCCGTATATCTGGAGAAGGCACAAAACCCATTTGTGGATTATTCTGAATCCTTGGAAATAAAGAAAATTTCTTGCCATTTGCTCTTGTGTATTCTATTTCATAGTAAGTATTTTCATTGTATACTTGAATTGTATCACCCCTTTCATGATAGGTTTCCCCTTTATATACCAAGTCTTCTTTTAACACTACCTTAAATGGGTCTAATGTAGGCAAGAGTATTTCTTTATCGATAAATTCAGGAAACTCTTCTGATTCCATTCTAGGACCTTTGTAGACTAATGTATAGCCAAATTTTGCATTGGGGTCATTTACATCATTAACTTGATTAATACTGGCATAATCCAACATTCTTTGCGGATTATTTCTAAAAAGTAACAAATTCTCTTTATTCATTTCCTCAGGAAATTCACGGTTGTAAAGCAAACCTGTTGTATTTAATGAAATTACTTTTGAATAACCTGATGAAAACAGAATCCCTATTAACATGAGTGCAATGCCAATATGTGTAACAGCACCACCAGTAAGTTTCACTTTTTGTTTTGCCAGTTTTATCAAAATGAAGCTATTTGAAATAACCGAATACAAAGCTGAGGTGAGCAGTATAATGTAAATGATATTGGTTATTTTACCAAAAAGAATAATGATTGATGAAGCAACTAAAGTAATAATAATAGGCAAGGTGATGGCGCTCATTAACCTATCTTTATCCATTTTTTGCCACCAAAAAAACTGACCTGTACCTGAAAGTAAAGCTATCGCTACACCAAACCAGAGTTGAAATTTTGTATAAAATTCTACCTGATCTGCTGGAGGAGCTGTATTAGAAATACCACCAAAGGCTTCAATTAATGCATTGTAAACCGGTATAGAGGTAGGTACAAGTACTTGAAAGGCCGCCAAACACAAAATGGTAGCGCCCATAAAAATCCAAAACTCTCTGCTATAAGCTGAAATTTCTTCTTCCGTAGCAGGAAGTTCGCGCCAAGCTTTAATTATATAGAAAATTGAGATTCCTAAAAATGCCAACAAGTAAATTAACAATTGACCTGAAAGCCCTAAGTCTGTAAATGAATGCACTGAAGCCTCGCCCAAAACACCACTTCTAGTAAGGAAAGTAGCATATAGCACTAAGATGAAACTCGCAATTACCAGCACCATAGAAGCTTTAAGGGCAATAGCTTTTCTTCTAAAAATAATCATTACATGGATAGCTGCTACTAAAATAAGCCAGGGAATATATACTGCGTTTTCTACCGGATCCCAGTTCCAATATCCACCAAAGTTCAATGTCTCATAAGCCCAGTAGGCACCCATCATTATACCGATTCCTAAAATGCCTGCTGCAATTTGTGCCCAAGGCAAAGCTGGCTTTACCCATTCTTTATAAAGTCCTTCTCTAAGTCCAGCTATACAAAAAGCAAAAGGCACTAATGTTAATGCAAAACCAAGAAATAAAGTAGGTGGGTGAATAACCATCCAATAGTTTTGTAATAGTGGATTCAGTCCAGTACCATCTTCAGGCACAAAATTAGGGTCAGTTGCGAAAATTGGCGCTTCCATCACATCCCTCAACAGAGCAAAAGGCGAACTGCCTATTTTTATATCGAAGAAAACGATACCTAATATCATAGATACAAGAAATGCTTGTACAAAAGCAAAAACAGACATTACATTCATCTCCCATTTTCCTGCAGATTTTATAACTAAAAAACCTAATAGTACGTGCCAAAATATCCATAATAAAAAGCTTCCTTCTTGCCCTTACCAAAAGCAAGATATCATAAAATGGGTTGGTAGATTATTTGAGGAGTGGCTCCATGCATAATGATATTCGTAATAATGGTTATAAATAATATAGAAAAGGCTTCCTATTATTGTAAAAACAGCTAAACCATGAAGTACAAAAGCTCCTCTAGCATATTTCTGCCAGCTTTTTCTTAAATCTTTATCATCAATTTTAGCTGCATAGCCATAACTAAAAGCAGCAACTAAAGCCGATGTAAAGGCTATTATTACAGAAAAGTGCCCTAAGTTTCCTACAAAGGTATGTATCATGAAGGTTAATTTTTAATTAAGCTTTTCGTAAAAATACAAAACAAGTACTCCGTTTTCAAAAAATGTTTTCCCCTTAAAATCAAGTGTATAGTCATGAATAGTGTTGAACAATTCAGAAATGGTTCTCAATAAAGTATATCTGATAAATATACTTTATAAATTTTTTGTTTTGAGGA
>JBCDJE010000336.1:0-5376 GCA_038748185.1 Bacteroidota bacterium | reverse complement strand
TTACTTTTTTATATTATAAATTTTGAACAATTTATGATTTATAGAATTTGTAACTTTGAATTTAACTAAAAAAATTGTTTATTAAATAATCTTCTGAACGTAGAAGATGGTCTTTTACCTTAAATTTAAAGCAATTAAATTATCAAAATATTTTGAAAAGGCCTTTAGGCATACATGAAGAGGAGCGAAATGAAGGAAAAAAAGCCTACTAATACATTTCACTTTAGTGAAATTGCTGATATGGAATCAGAACAGTTGATCCCTATCATCCCCGGTGATGAGGAAGAAGATAAAACATACAAGCATGGAACAAAGCTTGAACTTCCTATTCTCCCAATTAGAAATACAGTACTATTTCCCGGGGTCGTCATTCCTATAACTGTAGGGAGGCAAAAGTCAATAAGACTAGTAAAGAAAGCCTATAAGGGAGATAAAACCATAGGCGTGGTCGCACAGAAAAATCCGCAAAGTGATGAACCTACAGAAAAGGATATATATCAGGTTGGCACTGTTGCTAAAATTCTGAAATTACTCGTATTACCAGATGGTAATACAACGATCATCATTCAAGGTAGAAGTAAATTCCAAATCTTAGACATTGTTAAGGATACGCCTTATATTGTAGCCAATGTAACGATTCAAAAAGATAAGTATCCATCAAAAAGTTCTAAGGAAACAAAGGCACTGGTATCTTCACTGAAAGAATCGGCAACTAAAATCTTAAAGTTAAACCCTGAAATTCCGCAAGAAGCACAGGTTGCTTTAGATAATATTAGTAACCCAAGTTTTTTGATGCATTTTCTATCGTCAAACATCAACGCCGATGTGAAAGATAAGCAAGCCTTGCTCGAACTTACAAATGGTAAAGAAAGGGCTACGAGGTTGCTTGAACACATGATGAAGGAAATTCAGATGCTGGAGTTAAAGCATGAAATACAAAGCAAAGTTCACTCAGATATTGATCAACAGCAAAGAGATTACTTTTTGAGGCAACAGATGAAGGTGTTGCAAGATGAATTAGGCATAGAGGGACCTGACCAAGAAATTGAAAGCCTTAGAATGAAGGCTGAAAAAAAAGACTGGCCAAAAGAAGTAAGGAAGCATTTTGATAAAGAATTATTAAAAGCTAATAGAATTAACCCTGCTTCTGCTGAGTATCCTATCCTTATCAATTATTGCGAATTAATGATTGATTTGCCTTGGAGTGAGGTTACCAAAGACTTATTTGACCTCGATGTGGCACAAAAAATCCTTGATAAAGACCACTATGGGCTAAAAAAAGTAAAAGAACGGATAATTGAATACTTAGCAGTACTAAAATTAAAGCAGAATTTAAAAGGTCCTATACTTTGTCTTTATGGACCTCCAGGGGTTGGTAAAACATCTTTGGGTAAGTCCATAGCTAAAGCCTTAAATAGAAAATATGTGCGAATGTCTCTTGGTGGGGTGAGAGATGAGGCAGAAATAAGAGGACATCGAAAAACGTATGTAGGTGCTATGCCGGGTAGAATTCTGCAAAATCTTAAAAAGATTGGTTCGTCTAATCCTGTTTTTATACTTGATGAGATTGACAAAACCGGTTCAGACTTTAGAGGAGATCCTTCTTCTGCATTACTAGAAGTACTAGATCCCGAGCAGAACAGTACATTTGTAGATAATTATTTGGAATTAGAATATGACCTTTCTAAAATTCTATTTATCGCTACAGCAAACTCATTAGATACCATTCATCCTGCACTACGCGATAGAATGGAAATAATTGAGGTAAACGGCTACACACTAGAAGAAAAAATCGAAATTGCCAAAAAGCATCTCATCCCAAAACAGCGGAAAGAACATGGGCTCACAGCAAAAAATATCATTTTCGATACAACAGGTATAACAGCCATTATTGAAGGTTACACCAGAGAATCGGGAGTGAGAAATTTAGAACGAAAAGTTGGTTCTATTATCAGAAATGTGGCTAAGTCGGTAGCAATGGAAAAGGAATACCAAAAGAAAATTTCACGGGCACGTGTAGAAGAAATACTTGGTACTCCCACTTTTGATAAGGAGATGTATGAAGACAACGAAACTGCTGGAGTTGTAACAGGACTAGCTTGGACATCAGCCGGTGGAGAAATTCTTTTTATAGAATCTAGCTTATACAAAGGAAAAGGAAAGCTGATTCTATCGGGGCAACTAGGTGATGTAATGAAAGAGTCTGCTTCTGCTGCACTTTCTTTCCTTAAAACTTTTGCCGAAAAATTAAATATTGACTACAAGCTGTTTGATGCTTATGACTTGCATGTCCATGTACCTGCTGGTGCAGTGCCAAAAGATGGACCTTCTGCGGGGATTACAATGCTCACTTCTCTAGCTTCTGTTTTTACACAAAGAAAGGTAAAAGCTAACTTAGCTATGACGGGCGAGATTACCTTAACCGGAAGAGTATTACCCGTTGGCGGCATTAAAGAAAAACTGTTAGCAGCAAGAAGGGCAGGAATGAAAGAATTAATCTTTTCTACAAAAAACCAGAAGGATGTAGAAGAGATAGATGAAAAATATCGCAGTAATCTTAAAATGCATTTTGTTGACCATGCTGAGCAAGTATTAGAAATTGCTCTAATGGAAACAACTGTAAAAAAACCTATATCATTTAATGTAGAGTAAGCTGTTACAATTTTATTTAAAAGAAGGGTCTGTTAAAAAACAGACCCTTCTTTTACAAAACTCCGTAAAAAAACTCATATTATTTTTCAGCTACTTGCTGCTTATCTTTTGTAACTAGATTTGCAAATACGAACTCCCCTACTTGTCTACCTTGCTCAACACCATTAAAACAAGCTGGCGAATAGTGAATCCCACCATACATTCTACTTATTGCTGCCTCATCGGAAGCCTGGTAAAATGAATCATAATCTCGTGCTGGCAAGCCAAATTGTACTTCTGTAGAATCTGTATATGAAAAATTATCGCCCAAAAGATTGGTAAGTGTAGTAGAAGCAGCTCTTGAAGCAACAGAGTGTCCGCTAGTATATTCTGGAAATGCCGGTGTTTGTAAAATAGGCTCCCAACCTTGTTCTATATATGCATCAATATAAGTTTCCGGCCTTATTAAATCACTTCTATATTTTTCATCCCAACAGCTAATGAAAGCGTCTGCCAAAGCAATGGAAGTTCTCGTAAAAACCTCAGATTGCTCCATCATTCCTAAATCAGCCTTTTTTATAGCAGTAGAAGCTATTGACATCCAGTGCCCTCCGGGAGAAATTTTTTGATGAAAAAACATTACATGCCCTTTGGTATAAGAAACATTAGGGTTACAATCCCAGAATTTTGCTATTTCCATTTTCTCACCATTTTCCATTCTGGCTGTTTTTACAGCTTCATACACTTCCAGAGCTTCTTGGTAAAAAGGCGAATTTGGAAGTGTATCAAACAGAGTTGGTGGAGGAGGAACAAATTGCGAAGCCGAATCTATAACAAAAGTTCTCAATGTATTCCAATGTGGCTCTATACCTGGCAAATAATCAGGAGGTGTAGGTTGCCAACTACCTAACTTATCATTTAAGATGTGTCTTGGTAGAGCTTGTCTTTCTATATAGCCATCTTTGTTCGCCCAATCTAAAATAGCATTACCTACTTCTCTACCATAACTGACAGAATTTTCGAAGATAGTTTTATCAATACCTACCTCTTGTATCTTTTTCAAATAATCAACTTCAAAAGCTTCTATTTTCTCTTCCGCAAAAACCATTTTTTTTCCGGTAGTAGAGAAAGCAATAATACTCGCCAAAGGAAAAAAATATTCCTTTGCTTCACTGGGTTTGGGAATAACTTCCAATTCCTTTAACTGACCTTTAAGCGATCTATATTCAGAATATTCGTTAGTTAGCGCTTCATAGGCAGCAATATTCGGATACACATAAATGCGACTACAAACTGGAGGTGTGAAAATATCGGCGATCATCACGTCGGTGATTTGCTTATTCCAAACATGCAGTTGGTTTTTAGAGAAATCATCTAAACCCGCCTTATTATGTTTTGTACCACACGAAAAAACACTAAAAATAATAAAAAAAGTTAGTAACAACTTTATCGACCTGCTCCTGCTCATCTTTTTATGTTTCAATTTGTCGGTTAATTTAAGGTTGAATTACGATAAATTATCGGCTTCAATAAATACCTTCTTTTATCAAGTAATTATGTGATATAGTTAGCAAAATTATTAAATTCAATATCAATCTGCACTACATTGATAATTAAAAACACCCTGTTAGTAGCACTATCAGGGTGTAAGTTCAATTTAATCTAAAATTACTAACATAAACCAAGTCTTATCTAATTAAAAGACTTTTTTCTTTTGAATTTTATTTAGATTTTTCTCTTTTAGGCATCGTTCAAAAATTAACACTTGTAATGTAACACAAAGGTATTTTTTGCATCTATCCCATGTTATGACCATATACCTGTTTTCTATATGACTTTTATCATATAATTTCCTAGACAATCATCATTCATATCCATTTGATAATCAACTAGTTTAGTAGTAATAAATTTATTACCAAAGCATAAATATTACTATCATGAACAAGATACTCGTCCCAATAGACTTTTCTCAGAATTCGATCAACGCATTAAACTATGCTGTTGAGATCGCTAAAGAATTAGAAAGTAGTATTACAATTTTCAACACTTATCCAATTGATATACCCATGGGGATGGAATATTCTTCGGGAATATACATGCAAACCCTAAATGCTGAGATAAAATACGACAGACAAGTTCGCTTACGTGAAATAGCTCAGAAGTTTGAAGATGAGGTATATCAAACAACAGGAGAGCAAGTAGAAATTAATGAAATTGTGCAAGAAGGAGTTGCTGCCGATAGTATTGCTGCCATAGCAGAAGAAAAAGCAATGGATATGATTATTATGGGTACTAAAGGAGCAACCGGGTTAGAAGAAGTACTTTTAGGAAGCATAACTGTTTCGGTAATTGAAAAAGTGAAAATTCCGGTATTAGCTGTTCCTGAGAATTCAAGTTTTAATTACCTAAGGAAAATAGTTTATGCTACTAATTTTGATGATAAAGACACGGAAATAATTGATACTTTACAAAATTTGGGTGAATACTTTAAATCTGAAATCACCTGCCTTCATGTTAATACCGATCCTGCATTATCGTATGCCGACGACTTGAGCATGGATGTACTCAAGAGGAATTATTTTTTCAATCCGGTAAGCCAAATTAATTTTAAAATTTTAGCTGATAAAAAAGTAACTCGAGGGCTGGAAGAATATTTATCGGAAAACGATATAGACTTGATAGTAGTTAAACCTATTGAAAGGGGGTTTATTGAACGTATTTTTCATAAAAGCATTTCGAAACAAC
>JBCDJE010000335.1:0-5388 GCA_038748185.1 Bacteroidota bacterium | reverse complement strand
AGCCAATAAAGAGAAAGATAAGAAATAGCATAATTCAATGAAAATCTATACGATTAGACTCGTAAGTTTTTTCTTCAATATTTGTTGAGTTATGTAACTATGAAGCTAATGTTTACTTCGATTCCACAACATCTCAATTTCACAGCTAAACAAAGCTCCGAAAAGTGCAATCTACTCTCTTAAACTATTTTTGCCTTTAATTTTATACTGTCTATCTTAAAGCTGAAGTAGATTTTTTTTGTTTGTTAAATCCTGTTACACATTTAAAAAAACAACTATTTATTTCTTAATTAGCTTCTTCCGTTAAATTTGCATCCTGAATAAAAAAAGCCATCATGTCAAAAAGTAAGAAAAGCCAAGAAGACGCACTTTTGCCTAAAATTATTGCCCATGCCAAAGAGTACGGGTTTGTATTTCCCTCGAGTGAAATTTACGACGGATTGCAAGCTGTTTATGATTACGGTTCTAACGGCGTAGAGCTAAAAAATAATTTAAAGCAATACTGGTGGCAAGCGATGACCCAATTGCATAGCAATATCGTAGGCATTGATGCTTCTATTTTTATGCATCCTACCACTTGGAAAGCTTCAGGACATATTGATAGCTTTAATGATCCTATGCTCGACAACAAAGACTCTAAAAAGCGCTATCGCGCAGATAATTTGATCGAAGACAAAGCTGCTGAATATGAAAAAGCTGGACAGAATGATAAAGCAGCTCAACTCATCAAAGAAATGAATCGCTTACTAACAGCAGAAGATTTAACAGGAGTACGTCAACTCATTATTGATGAGGGTATTGTTTGTCCTGTTTCGGGTACAGCTAATTGGACAGAGGTGAGACAATTTAACCTGATGTTTTCTACACAAACAGGTGCGATTGCAGATGTATCAAACACCATTTATTTAAGGCCTGAAACCGCTCAAGGTATCTTCGTCAATTTCTTAAATGTACAAAAATCGGCTCGCCAGAAAGTTCCTTTTGGTATTGCTCAAATTGGCAAAGCTTTCAGAAATGAAATTATTGCCCGCCAGTTTACCTTTAGAATGCGGGAATTTGAACAGATGGAAATGCAGTTTTTTGTAAAACCCGGAACAGAGATGGAATGGTACAAGACATGGAAAGAAAAGCGTATGGCTTGGCATCAATCACTTGGACTTTCAGCAGGTAGTTTGCGTTTTCATGACCACGACAAATTAGCCCATTATGCCAATGCTGCTGCCGATATTGAATATCAATTTCCTTTTGGGTTTAAAGAGGTAGAAGGCATACACTCAAGAACTGATTTTGATCTGGCGAGTCACCAAACGCATTCTAAAAAGAAGCAACAATACCATGACCAAGAGGCAGGCAGCTATATACCTTATGTGGTTGAAACTTCTATTGGTGCTGATAGGCTGTTTCTCATGTTGCTTTGTAATGCTTTTACAGAAGAAGAATTTGGTGAAGGAGAAAAAGTAAAAATGCGTACTTATTTGCGCTTTCACCCGGCGCTTGCTCCGGTAAAAGCAGCTATTTTACCCTTAGTTAAAAAAGATGGACTCCCGGAAAAAGCCATGCAGCTTTTCGACGATTTAAAATTTGATTTTAAAGTTATTTACGAAGAACAAGCGGCAATTGGAAAACGCTATACAAGACAAGATCTCATTGGTACACCGTTCTGTTTTACAGTAGATCATCAAACTCTTGAAGATAACACAGTTACGGTAAGGGAAAGAGATACCACTGCTCAGGAAAGAGTAAATATTAGCAAAGTTAAAGGCTGGTTGGAAGAAAGGGTAAACATGAAAGAATTGTTGAAATCACTTTAAAGCTACCCATTATTATTCTTTATAAAGAAAATGGGTTGCTAATTAGTAAAAACAGCGTTGAGATATGTATTTCTCAACGTCGTTTTTATTATATTCTATGTTAATCGTGCGTCTTTTTACCAGCAATAAATGCAGCCCCAATTAAGGCAACTAGTAGCAAGACACCAGCTAACTCAAAAGCTAAAACATAGTCGGTCATTAGTGAAATACCCAGGTTTCTAAACTTTTCGTCTGCTGTTACAAGTGAAGAAGTCCCTTGCTGGAGTGTATCAATTTTTTTAAAATCTGTTTTATAAAAAATCCATCCTATACTCGAAAAAATTGCTAATACTAATAAACTTCCACTAAGTACATTTCTATTTTCTGTAACTAATAATTTGGTAGAAGATCTTTTGGTAAACATAATACCAAATAGCAGTAATACTAAAATACCTCCTACATAAATCATTATTTGGGTAACAGCAATAAATTCAGCTCCAGCAAAAACATATAAACCAGTAATCCCTAAAAAACTCAACATTAGTGCAAAAGCGATATATAGTATCTGTTTACTCAATACCATATATACAGTAGGAATCACTGTGAGTGCTACGAAGAAATAGAATGTTAGCTTTTCAAGTATCATTTAATATTCAGATTTATTCTGCTTGCTTTTCGTTTTCATCACTAGCATCTTTCTTCTTCATTACAGGCTTTACTTTTACCTTCATTTTAGGGCGATATTTAGGTGGCTTCCCATCTTTTGCAACTTCATTATTACCTTCTTCTGTACTTGTTCTTTTAATAACCGGTCTTACTTTAGCACTAATTTTGGGCTTTATCACTTTTGGCTTAGGCGCTTCTTGCTCATCTTTTTCAGGATTTTTGGTAACAAATTGGTTAGTATCTCTTGTTTTATGCTCATCTTGCTTTTCGCCATCTTCTTTATTAATTTTTTTCATTACGGACTTTGCCTTCATTTTAGGCTTAAACACTGGCTTTAGCGTAGATGGTTTTGGCTCTTCTTCGGATGAAGCAAGTTTAGGTTTAAGCACTCTTTTCACTGAAGGTTTTTTGACAGCAGAGATATTTTCTTCGTCGGGTTCTTCTTGCAGTTTTTTCGATTGTTTGGCTGCTTGTGCTGCATCATAAGCTTTTCTTTTTTCCTCGGCTTCAGCGGCAGTAAGATTAGCAAAGCCAAAATTCATATTGGCTACATTAAATTCACTGAAATCGTAATCTTTAGTCATCGTCAGGCATTCTGTTGGGCAAACTGTAGTACACAAACCACAAAAGCAACATTTTGCCATGTCTATGTCAAATTTAGCTGCATAAAGCCTTTTGGGAGTCCCATCAGATGTAGAGCCAAATACTTCATTTGATTTAATGGGTTCAATATCAATGCAATTTACCGGGCATATCTTAGCACACTTATCACACACAATACAATCTTCCATTTCATTGTGCAATTTATATCTGCCATTATCGGGTACTGGTAGGGCTTCTCTCGGGTACTGTAAGGTGACTATTCCTTCCTGCTTTTTGAAATAATTTTCGTCATTAGCAGTAGTTGCATCCCTTCTTTCTTTTACAAAAGCATCTTTCAAATGCCTCATTGTTAGCTTTGCACCTTCAACCGTTGTCTTAATGGCCTCTTTTACAGACCCAAAATAAGTATTATTAGCTCCTTTCATAAAAATTATTTTATGCTTTCCAAGCGACTTGAAAAGCTGTGTTTCGTAAAGTTATTGAGTTGAGAAATGATTCGACCTTACCACTTCACAACTAAACAAAAAACAACACCTCTTAATACCCATAACCTCTCCGAATGTTAGTGCCGATTATTTATACTTAGTTAAGTAATTGGACAAAATAACCCTACTATTAAAATTCAATAAGTAGTTGACCATCAATGTATTATTTTACTAAATACAACCAGCTACTTATCTTATCAGTCCTTTTATAACATCATTTTGATTTTCAGTAAAATATATAAAGTGTTGAAATACAGAAAATCTTACTTCTTCTTGTGAAAAATTTTCAACACTGTGGGTGTAAAACTGTTTTACACTATAAAAGTAAGATCTAATTATACAATAGTTTTTACCAGTTAAGCATTTGTTTTGCTATTCAAAGAAATCACTTTTTAAACTTACCTCAAAAAACAACTTGCTTATTCATTGAAACAATTGCTTTTTATTATATTTGACGCGCTAAGAAAATAGCAAAAAACTAAAATATTTTATTGCTTCAAGACTTGTATTGTAAAATACTTTTAACACCAAAATAAAAAAATGAATATACACGAATATCAGGCAAAAGAAACCTTAAAGGGTTATGGAGTGGGCATTCAGGAAGGGATAGTGGCTAATACCTCTGAAGAAGCAGTAGAAGCTGCTAAAAAACTCAATGCAGAAACAGGAACAAGCTGGTGGGTGATAAAAGCCCAAATTCATGCTGGTGGTCGTGGAAAAGGTGGTGGTGTTAAACTAGCCAAATCACTCGATGAAGTAAAAGAAATTGCCGAAAATATTTTAGGTATGACATTGGTTACACCACAGACAGGACCAGAAGGGAAGAAAGTACATAAAGTGCTTGTAGCTCAAGACGTGTATTACCCCGGCGAAAACGAGCCCGAAGAATATTACATGAGTGTTTTGTTGAATAGAGAAAGAGGTAGAAATATGATTATGTATTCAACAGAAGGAGGAATGGATATTGAAGAAGTGGCTGAACAAGATAAAAAATTACCTGAAGACCAAAGAAAAATATTTTATGAAGAAATTGATCCGAAAGTAGGTTTACAAGGCTTTCAGGCAAGAAGAATTGCTTTTAATTTAGGTTTAAGCGGGCAAGCACAAAAGCAAATGATCAAGTTCGCCTTTGCACTTTATAAAGCTTACGAAGCAACCGATTCAGCCCTTTTCGAAATCAACCCTGTGCTTAAGACTTCTGATGATAAAATCATCGCAGTAGATTCGAAAGTAACTTTAGACGAAAATGCCTTATTTCGTCATAAAGACCTAGCTGAAATGCGAGATATTCTCGAAGAAGACCCAACAGAAGTAGAAGCAGGAAAATCGAATCTTAATTATGTGAAATTAGATGGTAATGTAGGGTGTATGGTAAATGGTGCAGGATTGGCAATGGCTACCATGGATATGATTAAATTATCTGGTGGAGAGCCTGCAAATTTCTTAGACGTAGGAGGTACAGCCAATGCAGAAACTGTTGAAAACGGTTTCAGGATTATTATGAAAGACCCGAATGTGAAAGCTATTTTAATCAATGTTTTCGGTGGAATTGTAAGGTGCGATAGAGTAGCAAATGGTGTAGTTGAGGCTTACAAAAATATTGGAAATATCGAAATTCCAATTATTGTAAGATTACAAGGTACCAATGCAGAAGAAGCTAAAAAAATTATTGACGAATCTGGCTTAAAAGTAATGTCAGCAATATTGCTTAAAGATGCTGCTGAGCGTGTGAAAGAAGCACTTGCATAACTAAGATAAGTTTCATAATTTTTTTTAAAGCCTGATTAATGCAGGCTTTTTTTATTGCCTTTATCACAGTTTTACTGCCATTTTTTTAGCTTCTT
>JBCDJE010000334.1:0-5414 GCA_038748185.1 Bacteroidota bacterium | reverse complement strand
GTAGGAGATTTTTATGAAACATTTGGGGAAGATGCCCTAACAGCCAGTAAGATTCTCGATATTGTACTCACTAAACGCGCTAATGGTGCTGCCTCCCATGTAGCGCTAGCAGGCTTTCCTCATCATGCTCTTGATACTTACCTACCAAAATTAGTTCGTGCAGGGCAAAGAGTGGCTATCTGCGACCAGCTAGAAAACCCCAAAGAAGCGAAAGGAATTGTTAAGCGAGGGATTACTGAGCTGGTCACCCCAGGTGTATCGCTCAATGACAATGTGCTCAACGTAAAGCGTAATAATTATTTAGCTGCTGTCTATTTCGGCAAGCAAGTAACAGGTATTGCTTTCTTAGACATTTCTACCGGAGAGTTTTTATGTGCTCAAGGCGAAAATGCTTATATAGAAAAGCTGTTACAAAGCTTTAAACCTTCAGAAGTACTCTACAGTCGGCAACAAACCGATATGAGTCGGCAATTTCTCAAAGAAGTTTACAATGTATTTCGCGTAGAAGATTGGGTATTTACCAACGATTATGCTTATGAAAAACTCATTAAGCATTTTAAGACCCATTCTTTAAAAGGTTTTGGTATAGAGGGTTTGGACGAAGCAATTGTAGCTTCCGGTGCTATTCTTTATTACCTGGAAGCCACAGAGCACCATCAAGTTGGCCATGTTTCGGCTATTTCTCGTATTGAAGCCGATCGTTATGTATGGTTAGATAAATTTACCATACGCAACTTAGAGTTACTCTACCCACAACATGAAGGTGGTGTACCCCTCATTCATGTATTAGATCGCTGTGTAACCCCTATGGGTGCCCGGACCTTAAAGAAGTGGATCGTTTTGCCTTTAAAAAGTAAAGAAGCCATCAACTTCAGGTTGAATATTGTAGGATATCTCACTGAAAAAGAAGCGCTTAGGGTACGTCTATTCGATTTATTAAGCCAAGTAGGAGATTTAGAACGGCTCATTTCTAAGGTAGCTACCGGTAGGATCAATCCTCGGGAATTGGTTCAGTTAAAAAATTCCTTGAAACAAGTAAAACCAATTAAAGATTTACTTGTTGTCTGCAAACAAACCGAAATACGGCAATTAGGCAGTCGCATAGCTGATTGTGAAAAGATTATTGTCGAGATTTCAAAAATTCTCCATGAAAAACCTCCTTTACAAGCGAACCAAGGTGGCTTAATTCAAGAGGGAGTGCATGAAGAGCTAGATGAACTGCGCAAAATAGCCTATTCAGGGAAAGATTATTTGTTGAAAATTCAGGAAAGAGAAACACAAAAAACGGGTATTCCTTCTCTAAAAATAGCTTATAATAAAGTTTTTGGTTATTATTTGGAAGTTACCAATGCGCATAAAGACAAAGTACCTACTTCTTGGATTAGAAAACAGACCTTAGTTAATGCCGAAAGATACATCACTGAGGAACTAAAAGTTTATGAAGAAAAAATCTTGAATGCGGAAGAGCAAATATTTAAAATTGAGCATACACTCTATCAAGATTTAGTGGCTTTTTGTATAGCATATGTAGCGCCAGTTCAACGGAATGCTGTGCAACTAGCAAAAATAGATTGCTTATTATCCTTTGCTGAAATTGCCGTATCACACCATTACTGTAGGCCTCAAATTTCCGAAGGTAAGGCACTGGAAATCAAAGCCGGTCGACATGCGGTTATCGAGCAACAGCTTCCTGCAGGAGAAAGTTATGTGCCAAATGATATATTTTTAGACGATCTTGCACAACAAATTCTCATTATTACAGGACCTAATATGGCAGGTAAGTCAGCATTGTTACGCCAAACAGCACTTATCGTTTTAATGGCACAAATGGGTGCTTTTGTACCTGCTAATCAAGCTAAAATTGGTTTAGTAGATAAAATTTTCACCCGAGTAGGTGCATCCGATAATCTATCGCGCGGTGAATCTACTTTTATGGTAGAAATGATAGAGACAGCTAGTATACTTAATAACCTGAGCGAAAGCAGCTTAGTGTTGATGGATGAAATTGGCAGAGGCACCAGCACTTACGATGGTATTTCCATTGCTTGGTCTATTGTAGAATACCTGCACAATCAACCCCATGCCAAGGCTAAAACGCTTTTTGCTACCCATTATCACGAGCTTAATCAGCTTGAAGAAGATTTTCCAAGAGTAAAAAATTATAATGTTTCTGTAAAAGAATCCGGTGATAAAGTGATTTTTCTTAGAAAGTTAAAGCCGGGTGGTAGCGAACACAGTTTTGGTATTCATGTAGCACAAATGGCTGGTATGCCCAATCAGGTTGTTATTAGAAGCAGTGAGATTCTGCAATATCTTGAAAAAGATAAAATGAAAAGCAGGCGCAAAAAGCAGTTAAACGACTTTGCCAAAGTAAATTATCAATTAAATTTATTTGAATCACGCGATCCGAATTACGAGCAGGTTAAAAAAATGTTGGAAATACTGGATATCAATACCATTTCTCCGGTAGAGGCTTTGCTTAAACTGAACGAAATAAAAAAATTATTAGAAGCACCTACCCAAGAGAATACACCTTCGACTTAAAAATGCTACTTTAGCAAACCATCTTTTAATATCTCTATCGGGAAATGAGGGAAAATCCATCGTCTTTAGTATCCCTCATTGAGGTTATTAGTTGTTTGTTTATTTGACAGTCGAATCCAAATCTACCGGTGTTTCAACCAGTTCTTCCAGACTGTTAGTAGCTTAATACTTCCTTTTTGTTTAAGTACGAATGAGCAGCTGAAAGACTCAGTATATCCCATCTTTTATGCATGATAAAGCTCATAAGAATGTTTGCAGTATGTCGTAGTAAATAAATTATTGAAAGGTTATATTTAGCATGTACCTGAAGCTGCTTATCATGAAACACTTAAAATATTTAGTCTTATTCGTACTTTTACATTTGCCCTTATCTTTAACGGGACAAGATACTTTCTTACCTATCCGAAATGATACCTTATTAAAAGCTGTGCAAGCATGCGACTATTCTGCAGTTGCTTCTGTACTTAAGACAGATATTAAGGTAAATGCGGTGGATCAACATGGGATGAGTGCCTTACACTATGCTGTTATTTGTGGCAATCCTGAAATAGTGCAGTTGCTACTTCTCCATAAGGCTAATGCTCAAATTTATGATAATAAAGGGATGCTGCCTATTGACTATGCCAAGTTGTTTGAGCAAAGCGAAATTGTAGGCCTATTGTTAGGAAAATACAAGCAAAATATGAGTGCTTGATTTTTTTATTCAAAAGCTTTATTGAAGCAGTTCAAGTGTTTATATGCTATGTGTATTATTTAGGTTTATCCCCAGTTATTAAAAATGATTTCTGCTAATAACTGAGGTTTCCAGAAGGAGAATTCTGCAAATTCATAAAAAGTGAGTTTCTCTACTGCTAAAGCGTCTGCTTCATTATCAGCATCTACGGTGATTGAGAGGTAATCGCTAGCTAAAACTGTAAAGTCCTCTTTAAAAAAAGCAGCGATTTGGTCATCATCAAAAAAAGTGTTTTCAGGGAGGGATAAATCAGCTTGCGCTATTTTTTCTATTTCCAACACACGGCTGAAAGCTACTATTGGGTAATACCTATTGCAGAATACCATAATATAACTTTCAGTATCTTTTGCCAAAATAGCCAAATGGTAGCTTTTGGTTTTACTAGCTGAAAAATCGTAAAATGTATGCAAAGTATAACCTGATTGCTCAGCCAACTGCTCACAAGCTTTTCTAAATTGATTTACATCTACAGCACTTGGTGTGGGTTCATCTTCTTTATAAAATCCTGAAACCCCGGCAGGAAGCCTAAATATTTCTTGATTTTCCATAATAGTTAAAAATCTTTAATTTGTGCTAAATATCTGTATACGATCGCTTGTTCTAAAAAAAGTGCCGTTTTTTTCTAATGTCAATCTTACTGTAAAAGTCCTGACAGAATCTCTAGGTGCCGTTTCGGAATTAGGTTTAAGCAATGTGAGGAAAAACCCCTCTTCAATTTGATTAGACTGTTGCCCAAATGTTTCAATAAACTGATTCAATGGTTTTTTCAATTCAGGATTGTTGATGGTAGCTGCTTCGAAAACATCATTGAGTAATACCCCCTGTGGTAAACTGTTATTATAATCAACATCACTAGTTATTTCTATACTTTCAATACGGTCATTGGCTTGGAAACCATCAGAAGAGTTGATCCAATCACTAGATCGAACAGTAAGCGTATTGTCAGGATTTAAAGAAACCAACATTGAAAATGCATCAACATTAATGCTGCTTTCAGATGGTAATGTATCTTGGGTTTGCGTATTGATAAACTGCAACTCCATTCTCTCCCATTCATACAACTGCAATTCAGTGCCACAAGCAGTTAATAAGCCTAAGAATAGTAGGAGGAGGATGCTAAGCTTATTTCCCATGAGCATTGAGGTTTGTATTCAACATTGATACAAACTTAACAACAAGAATTGATGAAAGTGCCAATCTTGATTAAGAACTTCTCTAAAGTAATCTCTTTTATCTGCAAATGGATATTGAAAGTCGTGGTTTTGTTATTTTTTTGCTCATAGTTTAGGTTAAGAGCTAAAAAAAAGTGCCTTATTCTTCTATAGGTTCATTTCTTAAGCCCGAACTGATTTCTTTTAGTTTATCCCAATCAACCGTATCGATTGTACCAACTTTTGGAATAATATAAATTAGGAATCGTTGATTGAGCCTTTCGTTTCCGGCAACCCGTCCTATCCCTCCTGTACCACTACCAGAAATAATAATTTGAATTTTATCTTGATCGAAATCAATGCCCTGTCTTGACCAGAGCTTATTAAGTTGTAAGGCGCGTTCATAACTGAGTTCATAATTTCTGGTATAATTGTCTTTTGAAGCACTTCCTTCAATTACCAAAAGGTATTTAATATTCAGGTTGTTTTCTAAACTATCCATGAGCGTTTTTAATGCTTTGCCGGCATTTTCTAGCATATTGTGGTACTCTTGCTTGATGATGGCACTTCCAGTCGCAAATTGTACATCAGATTTTAGCACATGTCTTTTATATTGAGGTTGGTAAGCGAAATAACGAGAATCGAGCTTTGAAATAGCTTCTTCAATCTCTTTTAGTTTCCTGAATTCTTCTTCCATTACCAATAACCTGCCTTTTTCGTTTTCTAGTTGCATTACAAGAGAATCGGCTAAGTTCTTTTCTGATATTAGATAACTGCTGATTCTATCTAGTTCTTTTTCTTGTTCTGCAATTTTATCGCTCCGCAGTAATAACTCTGCTTTAAGTATCTCTAAACCAGCTTCTTTATCTCTAAATAGCTTATAGCTCAGTATAAATAAAGTGAGTGTTATGATAAACAAGGCTGTCATTAAATCGGCATAACTGGCCCAGAAAATATTTTTTGAACTATTTTTCATGTAGCTAAAT
>JBCDJE010000333.1:0-5417 GCA_038748185.1 Bacteroidota bacterium | reverse complement strand
ATAAATCTTTATCATCACTTCGCAAACAAGACAACCTAATCCCTAAATGGTTAGTTAATTCGCTGATAGTATTGATCATTAGTTAAACATTTCAACTAATATTCTTACCACTCATCACGCCAAATTCATACTTTATCAGCTGTTATTCACATCAAACACTTTTTAATAACTGCAATTGCGAATAATATCGTCTTACTATATATTTACTTCAATTGCGAATAATATAAATTTTAAACTAATGAAAATAACCAAGCTGGGAGAGTTTGAAGAGTTTGTTCTCCTCACAGTTATAGTTTTAAAAGGAGATGCCTACGGTGTGGCTATAAAAAGAGAATTAGAAGAGCGGCTTGGTGCAAGGTTAAGTGTAGGGTCTATACAATCAGCATTAAAAAGAATGGAGGAAAAAGGCTTATTAACTTCAGCATTTGGTGAGGCAACGCAAAGGAGAGGAGGGAAACGTAAACGCATTTACACAGCTACTTCTTATGCGATAAAAATACTTTCAGAATTAAAAGAAGTAAGAACTGGACTTTGGTCAGCAATTCCTGCATTGACTTTAAAGCTTCAGTCATTATGAAGCCTACAACTAGCCCTCCTAAATGGCCTTTACAATTGCTTAAGCTTGTGCTAAAAGAAGATTTCCTAGAGGAGATTGAAGGTGATATGGAGGAAGTATTTTATGACAATTGCGAACAATATTCTCTTGCAAAAGCAAGAAAGTTATACATATGGGATACGTTGAAATTGGTCCGTCCTTCACTTGCAAAAAATTTTAATAGCAGTTCAAATTATAATAATTACCTTATGTTAAAAACTAATTTTAAAGTATCGATGCGGGTACTTAAAAGAAATAAGATTTATACTGTCATTAATGTGTTGGGCATGTCAGTAGGGTTGGCAATTGCTTTACTTATTATGCTTTATGCCAAATTTGAATTGAGCTATGAAGATTATAATCCGTTGGCAGAAAGGATGGTAAGAATTACGATTGATTACTTAGATGGTGAAACTGTTGTAGAGCAAGATTGCGAAACCTATCCGCCACTAGCCCCTAGAATGAATACCGATTTTTCAGAAGTGGCTGATTTCACAAGGGCATACCATATCGATGATATTACTGTAAGAATTGATAAAGAGGCATACAGAGAGTCCAGAATTTATGCAGTTGATGGTTCATTTTTCACCTTATTTCATTACCCATTTTTATTCGGTGACCAAAGAAATGTATTTGCTAAACCATATGAAGTAGTACTTACTGAAACATTGGCAAAAAAGTATTTTAATAAGACAGATGTAGTGGGTGAGTCTATTTTAATTAGTGGAATAGAAACGCCTTTCCAAATTAAAGGTATTATAGAAGATAGCCCCGCAAATACGCATCTTAAATTCGATGTACTAGTTTCATTCCCCACCATGTTTGCTGCCTTCGGAGATAAAGAAGACAATTGGAATGGGAATAATACTTTTGCCTATTTGTTGCTCGGAGATAAAGCTGAATATGCTAGTTTTTTAGCAAACCTAACAAATTTCAATGAACAACTCCACAAAGAAGAAAAACTAGAAAATGAAAAGGTGATCGCACAACCTATGAAAGATATTCATTTATATTCTGATAAGTCTTTTGAACCTGAAAAAAATGGAGATGCAACCTCGGTGTTTTTTCTTCTAGGAGTAGCGATTTTAATTATAGTCATAGCTATTGTGAACTATATCAATCTTTCGACATCCAGGTCTTTGGATAGAGCAAAAGAAGTAGGGGTGAGGAAAGTATTAGGCTCTTCACTCACGCAACTCAGAATACAATTTTTAACAGAGTCATTACTCATCAATTTTTTTGCAGGCTTCTGTGCTACTATACTCATTATGCTTTCTTTAAATGAGTTCACAAATATGGCAGGCTTACCAACAAATTTAACGCTTTTTACTGATCCGTTTTTTTGGGGAGTATTGCTTTCAATTATCTTGTTAAGCAGTTTTCTGTCAGGAGTTTTTCCAGCATTTATTCTATCGTCTTTTAGGCCTGTTGCTGTTTTAAAGGGAAAATTCTCTCAGTCAGGAAAAGGAGTGCTTCTGAGAAAAAGTTTAGTAGTATTTCAGTTTACGATTACCGTTTTTTTGTTAGTACAAACACTTACAGCCGACCAACAACTCAAATACATGAAAGCCAAAGATTTAGGGCTTAATATTGAACGTACGATTGTAGTAAGATCTCCTAAGGAAGAGATATTGAATAAAAACTATCTTACTTTCAAAAAAGAACTATTAAATCATACGCAATTCCAGTCTGTTGCACTGTCTAGTTGTGTTCCGGGTTTGCCCTCTCACCAGATGAGTACTACTACCGGTATTCAGTTAACAGAAGCATTGGAAGAACACAACTACAATTTCTATTTGTATTGGATTGATGAACATTTTTTATCCACTATGCAGATGGAATTAAAAGCAGGGAAAGATTTTATAGAAGGTAGTAAAAACGAACAACAGGTGATTGTGAATGAAGAAGCAATTAGGTTATGGGGCATTCCATCACCTGAAGCAGCTATTGGCAAAGAAATAGATTTTTGGGGTAAGCAAGCGACCATTATTGGCGTACTGAAAAATTTTCACCAAGCAAGTGCAAAGTCTGCTCATATTCCCATGATCTTTTTATATGATAAAGGCTTTAATGAATTAGCAAGTATTAGAACAACTCCGGGTAATGTGAAAGAAAGGTTAGCACTTGTTGAATCCATCTATAAAGCCACTTTCCCAAATACACCTTTTAATTATTTTTTCTTAGATCAGGAATATGATAAGCAATACCGTGCCGATGAGCAATTCCAACAAGTATTCAGTTCATTAACTGGTTTCGCTATTCTCATTGCTTGTTTAGGTTTATTCGGCTTGGTCACATTTACCATCGCAAAAAGGAAAAAGGAAATAGGGATTAGAAAAGTCTTAGGAGCAAAGATTTGGCAGATTATTGTTTTACTTTCAAAGGATTTTGTGAGCTTGGTAGGCATTTCTATGGTTATTGCTACACCACTTACTTTTTTCATTATCCGCTCTTGGTTAGAAAGATATGCTTACAGAATTGATATGAGCATCTGGCTTTTTGTCATTCCTATTATCACCGTATTGTTAATTTCCATTTTTACTATCCTACTAAAAACACTGCAAATCTCAAATATGAATCCGGTTGCTTCACTTAAGGATGAGTAGCACAAGAAATTTCTATTGAAGCCCATTTTATGGGCTTTTTTTATTTTTCCAGCTCCATTTTTAAAAGAGCTTAGTGAAGAAGAAAACAGACTTCAACCTCAACTTAAAAGAATACTTATATATAAAAAACTCTCCTATACTGATATACTAGGACATAGTAGCAGTTTCATTAGGATTTTATCCATACTACTGGACATTTAAAAAAGAGACACATGAGATACAACCCTTGGACTTTTCAACTTTGGTTTGTGAAGACATAAACCGAAAATAGTGTAAATTTTATCAAGCTTTTTAACTTTTCATAACCCAACTGCTAAACCTAGTATAAGACCTAGGTTATGTCTCCATTCTCCAAAAGGAATGCTTTCGCGAGTAATTGAAAGTACATTGGTAGAGTAGGTTGGTCCGAAAAATAAAGATTTATTCTCATCTAATTGATATGTCCCCAAAATTTTCCCATTTGCAATTAATGATGACTGATCGTAAGTATTTTGTTCCGTTAAAGTAATGATGTTTGAATGATCGTTTTTATCGAGTGTATTTCCACTAAATGCTAAAGTGCGTAAATAGCCAGCGCCTAACACAAGTATTATCTCAAAAGGATTTTCATTCTTTAAAAAAGTATACCCAACATCAAGGGAAGCTGTTAGCACTTGGTGTTTATTCAATGTATTTGTTTCTTTTCTATTGAACCTTTCTCTATAAGTAGTATACCCAATATCCACAGCAAAAATGTATCGAGTTTTCCTTAGCATAAACATCCCACCAATAGTATAGTTTAGTCGTGGAGCGGTGGCTTCATCGATCTGATCATAATATCCACGCTGCAAATTACAAACAGTAATATAATCGAGGCTATAAGAAGTTTGAATATAGGGAGTAACAAAAAAATGATATGCTTTTTTAACTACTGGTTTTGGTGATGTTACATATACTTTTTTAGTAATAACTACCGGTTTTTTAATAATATAAGCAGTATCATTTCGAATAACTATACTATCTTCCACTTGCCCAAAAGTTAAATGATAGGTTACTAATAAGGAACATAAAGTAAAAAGAAGTCTGAATAACATCATTTCTTCGGATCAATTTTTATGGTGTCAGTCACTACAACAGTATCTTGGATAATTACTACTGTAGGTATCTTTTTTTCTACTTTTCCCTCTGGGACTTCTGATTCAATTAATGAATCCACAGGCATACTGGTACTGAGTTGCGTGGAATCTGTTAGGCTTGTATCGGGTTTAACTAATGCAGTACTATCAGCTGAAAGAAGCGTATCTAAAGATTCGGTTAATCTATTACTATCAATTGAATGCTCTAACATTTGCTGTTCAAATTTCTCTGATACTACCTCTTTTTCTTTCATTTCGGTTTTATCTACTGCTTCCGATAAAGTATCAATTTGTATGACTTTAATTTGTTGAGTTGAGTCTTTTAATTTTTGAATAGTATCTTCTAATACCATAGCAGTATCTGTCACCACACTTTCTACTTTTTCAGTTTCATTTTGAGGAGAAGATTGATTATTATAAACGATCCATACGGTTACTACAGTAGCAGTCACTACAGTTGCACCTACAAAATAAGTAGTTAAAGAAGTCCACCAGGGCTTTGAAATATGATTAAGTACGTTCAAACTTATATCATTCCAAAATCTCGTTGGCTTTTCTATAGACTTCCCATCAAGTCCTTTGAAGAAGATATCATCTATGTTGTCATCCTCTTTCATTTAATTTCCCTTTTTGAGTTGCTAAAATAAGTAGTTCCTTTTTAAGCATGTTTCTAGCCCTTCGTAATCTCGACCTCGATGTTTCTACCTTTATGGATAATGCATCTGCAATTTCTTTGTGCGAATACTTTTCAAAACAGTATAAGTTAAAGACAACTTTAAATGTCTCTGGTAATTTTTTTAAGGTTTGTAATAACTCTTCTTGTGTAAAATCAATATCTGGTGTTTCGTCTTGAGTACTATCATCAATAATATCTTTATAAGCGCCATTGTTTTCTACTAAAAATTTCTTCTTTTGTCTTAGGGAACTAAGTGCTTCATTGATCATAATCCGCTTGATCCAACCTTCAAAAGAGCCCTTGAATTTAAATTTTTTAAGCGATTTAAAAACCTTTATAAACCCATTCTGCAGCACATCTTTTGCTTCATCTTCATCTGATATGTACCGTGAACATACCATCAGCATCTTTGGAGCATATTTGTT
>JBCDJE010000332.1:0-5419 GCA_038748185.1 Bacteroidota bacterium | reverse complement strand
GGCTCTTGGTATATTATTGAAGACACTGGTAAAATTAGTGTGGGCGATATTGCTTTATACGCCCTCATGATTCAACGCTTACTTTGGCCAGTAACCAGAATGGGTGTAATATTCGATGAGTTTGAAAGAGCGAAAGCAAGTGCCAGAAGAATTTTTACATTGATGGATACGCCTTCCGAAGTAAGAGAAGCGCTCGATGCGGTTGATATTGGCTTAGCTAAGGGAGAAGTTCTTTTTCAAAATGTTTCCTTTAAATATAATGCAGGAATCCCGGTTATTAACAATTTTAACATGTTGATTGCGCCTGGAAAAACGATTGGTTTAGCAGGTCAAACTGGTGGAGGGAAAACAACTATTATTAAACTTTTATTAAGGTTATATGATGTGAATGAAGGGGCTATTAAACTTGATGGATACAATATAAAGAAAGTCACATTCAGTAGCTTAAGGAAAAACATCGCTTTGGTAAGTCAAGATGTTTATCTCTTCCACGGAACTATCAGAGAGAACATTGCTTACGGTATGGATTTCTCAGAAGAAGAAGTGGAAAGAGCATGTAAGAAGTCTCAATTACACGATTTTATAGCTTCTTTACCTCATGGTTACGACAGTATAGTAGGTGAACGTGGCATAAAACTTTCCGGTGGGCAAAGGCAAAGAATAAGTATTGCCAGAGCGATTTTAAAAGATGCGCCCATCTTAATTCTTGATGAAGCTACCAGTTCAGTTGATACAGAAACAGAAAGGGCAATTCAAGAAAATATCTATCAATTGTTTGCAGGAAAAACTGCGCTAATTGTAGCCCATAGACTTTCAACCATTAGGCATGCCGATAAAATTTTAGTTTTGAAAGCAGGAGAAGTTGTAGAAAGTGGAAACCATAAAGCATTGCTCGCACAGAAAGGATTGTACGCAAATTTATGGCATGTACAAACAGGAATGAAGCATCAATATTGAGTTTATTTATTCAATATTTTTTGTGCATACGCCATGTCATCATGACGTATTTTTAATGACCTTTCAGCACTTTTGTAGATATATAAGTATCGTTTTTTTCTTTTTCAGGAGCATTTTTATATGCATAATAATCTTCATTGTACCTCTCTTCTCCATATTTTTTTATATTCTTTGTCTTTTACCAGTATGTATTCTTTTAACGTAGTATAATCTATCTGAATCAATAAAAGGTTTTACACGAACTAAAGCAAGGGCAAAAACAGGCACCTTCCTTTCACCTAGATTTTGAAGAATACTAAGATAGAAATGGATTCTATTAGCAGTTTTTTGAGATACTTTCTCTTTCAGTAAAAAATTTGTGATGAATTCATCTGAAATCCAGAAGACAAAACCTTTTGCTTCATTAGGTTCTGAGGTTATTATACCGGTAGTATCGACAATATTTTTGAAGCGTTTCATAATTAATCGATCGATTTCTTTCCAGCTTTTTTCATAACCTGGTTCTGCTGCTAACATTACATCGACTGAAGTATTAAATAGTTTTTCTTTTAGTGTGCCTCTGATTTCTAATTTATAACTTAGATTCCAAGCCAAAGCAAACATTATTGTATTTTCAACTTGGGCTCTTTCTTTTGGTAAAGTAGGGTGCATATCAATTTCTTTAGTACATGATAACAAAACACTAAGCATAATAAGAAAACAATGGCTTTCATGGAAAGCAAAGTATTTTGGTTCAATGAAATTGACTATTTAGATGATTAAAAAAACTTCTGGAGGCTTTTTTAATAAATATAACCGATTTTTAGTGGTTCTTCCAATTTAATTTATCTAGTAAATTAAGGTAGCATGTTCTAAGAAAAATGGTTACAGTCTTGCTTTTTCTAGCTACTACAAATCGGAGGGAATACCTTTTAATATTGATATGATGAAACGTCCATGAGCAAACAATTATTAATTCACACACGCAAATGATCATTTGGGAATGGGTCCCATCTGACCATTAAAAAACAATTATAGACAGGTGAAATTAAAAACTGTCTTCAATGGTGCATTCCATAAAGTTGCTACGTATCGTTTTTGAATATTTTTATATTTTGCATTAATGACATTGATTATGTTGCACCCTTTTACTATTCCTCAAAAAATAATTTGTTTCAAATTGGTATTAATGTTTTTATGTCTAATGCCTGCTTTAGTTAATGCACAAAGTAAATTCGGATTGAAATCAGGTATTAATCTTTCTGATGTAAGCTTAAAAAAGTCAGGAGATAGTGCTCCTAATTTAGTGGAAACAGAAAGTGTAATAGGATTCCATTTTGGAGGAATGTTACAAAAAGATTTATCTTCTCGATTGTCACTACAAACAGAATTGCTTTACAATTTAAAAGGAGTTACTACAAAGAACAATACTAATACTGAAAGTAAAGAGCGCTATCATTATCTAAGCCTTCCTGTAATGATGGGTTTGAGTATAATAAAGCCTGTAAAAGTACAGGCTGGTTTAGAATTAAGTTATCTGCTAGCCAATTCTATTTCAAACAGTCCCATTTTGCGTATCTTAGATGAAGATCGCAAGTTAGATATAGGATTTTTAATAGGAACAGAGATAAGTATTTCAGAAAAATGGGGGCTTCATGCACGTTATACATTTGGATTAACACCACTTACCGATCTGGCTGTTTTTGATCAAGCCTCCTTTCCCGAAGTAGAATATAGCTGGTTCAACCAAGCAGGACAATTATCTTTGTTTTATCGTCTTTAACAAGTATAGTTATTTTCTATAATTACGTTTACGAATACCTTTGTATCAAAAAGAAGGTGAAATAATTACTTAGTTGATACCTAAAACTTTTATACTTGCTCAGGGATTTAATGCATGCAAATATGGAAAGTTATCACTTGCATAAGTTGATAGAATTAGTTGAAGAAAATCATAGGGTTATATCGTCTTATAATTTGCCTGAACCAAGTTATAATTTATTGAAAAAATCAAAATACAAAGAAAGTATTTTGAAAACATATCAGTTGTTAGGTGGAAAACTGGCGACACCTGAAATAAAAGCACCTAATTGGCAAATTGTATTAGAAAATAACTACATAATTATACTTGATGAAGTACTACATTTTAACAGATATCGCCTGCAAACATTAAGAAGTGAAGTATATGGATACCTAAATGAATTTCCTGTAGACCATTATCGAAACTTCTGCAGGAAACATGAGCGAGACTGTATAAAAACCGGTCTAGCAGGTAAAAACTGGACATTTCCTCTAGCTGAAAAACACTTTGGTGTTGCAGAAGAGAGGGGAGATTTTTCTAAAAACGGTGCTCCTGCTTGGAAGCTCAGAGCATTTGAAGACTTTTTGCAAGATGGAGTAGCTTTACATCTACAAAAGAAGCTCATTAGAATAGCAACTTATCACCAGTTAATGATTAACAGGCAATTATTCAAAGTAGGTGATGTTCTCACTAGTGGCACCCAAGAGCATTTGAAAGCACTTCAAAATTACATCGATAGAAAAATGTCCTCATAGCCAGTTTCAATCATGCTTTTTTCAGGATTTTGCAGATCAAAGCGGATGTTAATTTCTTCCCCATTTTCAAAAAGAGTACGGTGCAAATTAACATATTGCGTAGTACCATTGGCTAAATAAGTTTCTCCCAAAAAATACTTTCCCTTAAAGGAGTAGGAATACTTAACATGATAGCCTTTTACAATAATCCTATTGCCTGTTAATGTTTGCCTTAGCGTTCTCTCTGGTGTAACCTCAACTACTTTCCCTTTTACAATACCTTTCATCTTTCTTATTTGAAATTGTTGAAAAAATACGGGTAATTCTAAAATCAGGTCTTGAGCTAATAGAGGAAAAATGAGAAAAATAATGAGGTATTTATATCTCGTAGTTTCAAAAAATTTACTGTACTTCATTATTTAAAGCTTTCTACTTAAAGAAAAACAGTTTTGCCGGTTTTATATGCTTTGTCAGCAGCTAATACAATTTTTAAGCTATTCACAGCATCATTAAGGTGGGCAGTTAGGTTAAGATTTTCGTTAATAGCCTTCAAGAAAAAGGCTTGTTCCAAATCACACAAAGCTTGGTGATCCGGTTCATCAGCGGTACTAATAATCTCGTCAGCTTTTGCAAATTGTCTGTTGCTGTCGAGTTTACTAAAATGTAATTTCAATGAATTAGTGGTAGAATGTGCGTCAATATCATCTGAATCACCTGATTTTTCCATAATGCTTACTGCGCCTTTTGGCCCGATAACGTCTTTTACAAAAAATGCAGTTTCGCTCATCATAGGTCCCCAACCAGCTTCATACCATCCTACAGAACCATCATCAAAAGTAACCTGTAAATGACCATAATTATACATATCCTCTGCTACTTCGTCGGTTAACCTGGCACCAATAGCATTAACGCTAACAGGGTTAGCTGTAGTCATTTGACACATAACATCTACATAATGTACCCCACAATCTACAATTGGCGACATCGATTTCATAAGATTTAGGTGCGTTCCCCAGTTCTTGCCACTACTTTGCTGGTTCAAATTCATACGCATTACTAGTGGTTTGCCGAGTGTTTGTGCTATCTCTATAAATTTTTTCCATGCTGGGTGTACACGAAGTATGTAACCTACAACTACTTTTTTATTTGTACTTAGTGCTTTATCAACAATTTGTTGTGCTTGCTCTACAGTTAAAGCAAGTGGTTTTTCTACGAATACATGCGCTCCAGCATCTAAACTCTTAATTACATAATCGGCATGTGTATCAGGATATGTATTAATTGATACTGCGTCTGGTTGTGTTATTTCAAGTGCCTCTTCAAAAGAATTAAAGCCGGAGGGACCTCCTAATTCTTGGCTCAAATCTTTTCTGCTTTCGGGTTTTCTGCTTACAAGGCCAACAATTTCAAATTCAGGCATTTTATGATATGCTCTTGCATGTGAAGCTCCCATATTACCACAGCCTGCTACTAAAACTTTCAGTTTTTTACTCATTTTTCCAATAAGAATTTAAGGTGATCTATAATTAAGATTTTAATTGCAAATAAGTACAATTGCTGTAAAACTTTAAAATTTTAGCAAACACAATTGAATAAGCTTGACGATATTACATGAATTAGACCTAAAAATAGCAAAGAATTAAAATATTTTGTGCTGGAAGGGATTTTGCATACATTAGGCAAAACCAATAAATACAAAACATAAACAGAAAACACTTGCTATGAGATCAGATGTAGATACAACAGTTGAATGTGAAATTCAGCTTTGTGACCTAATTAATCGGAAAAAATTCACAGATGTGCTGGTTATTTTAAAAAATGAAACCGGTATTGGTGAATTGTCATACTTGATTGACTCGGAAAATAATCAACTAAATTTTAATGTAGCATATTCTTTCTGTGATTTTATGCTTAAAAATGATCAAGAAGAAGCTTTGTGGCAAAAAAT
>JBCDJE010000331.1:0-5429 GCA_038748185.1 Bacteroidota bacterium | reverse complement strand
CGATATTAATTCATTAAATTCTTCTGTATAAAGTATGTTTCCTTCTAAGTCTTTTAAACGTAAGTAGTCAACTCTACCTCCACTTCCTTTAAACTGATATTTTAAGCCAGTTATATTACCGAGGCTTTCAGGGTAGGATACTGAATAAACTTCCTTATTATTGAGCTGGACAGACACATTTTTATCGTTTACTGTCCACTTAAGATCTTGCCATTTGTTCATATCAACCTCAAACTCACTCAAATCTACCATCTTATTATCAAGCATACCTCCATCTTTTCCGATCTTACCAAATAGAATATGTGTAAACTTGCTACAACCGGGAGCAACTAACCATACTTCTTGTAAACCTTTCTCAGTAGTTACAGAAAAAATACCAATCTGACAGGTTGTTGCACCTTCTTTTATACTATTAATCATCTTAGTTTCTACTGTGTAATTATCGACATTAATATCAAAAGGTTTAAAGTTGTAGAAAGTTGTCCAGGTATTATCAGCAACTTTCACATTATGCGATTTTAGAACTTCAGCACTTACACTTAAAAATCCGTCTTCTACAGGTCTGGAAGGTAAATATGTCGGTAAGTTAACAATCCAGTATTTATCTGATCCGGCATCTTTATTACTTATCACGGCTTGCCAATTATTGCTATAGACATAAAAATCGATTTTTTTAAGCTCAATGTTTTTATACATTAGCTTTATGCTATGGTTACCAGGCAGAGGACAGAAATAAGGATGTCTTTTCTGATTTCTTGGAAGGTATTCTCTCTTATTTCTTCCAAGTTCTAAAATATATATACTATCTACTTCAAAACCGGTTAAATCCATATTAATAATTACCGTTTGAGGGATGCCTAAGGTAGGTTCTTCAGCCAATTCAAAAACAAAATTATCAGGGATTTTTATTGTTACTTCTTCAGAAACCGTCTGAAACGATTTAAGAAAAAGCAATACGGCAACTACAACTAAGGCGGGTACAAGTATACCAGCTAAAACTTTTTTCCTTGTAAGAAAAGTAGGTTTGTGTTGTTGTATGGGAGGTGTAGAAATTGGAACTTCCTCTTTTTGCTCGTATCCTTTTTCGGTTTTATTTTTAAAATCAAGCCAATTTTTATAGCCAATATACATCGATAAAGCATCCAATGTAGTAGCATTAGGCATTCCCTCATATTTTATCTTCCCCCAAACCCTTTTTAATGTAGAAGTACTTAACAGTATCTTAGATTCCTCATAAATTACCTCCGAAAGATTTTTGTAATCACTATGTCGCCAATCATCACTTCCACCCCATTGTAATTTTTTCTCTACTCCAAACTTGAGTTTATCAAGATAATATTTCTCCTGCGTTTCGGTCATCTCTGAGTTATTCTTGGTTAGTGGCTTAATTTAATGAAAAATGAATATTTTTTGAATTAAAAATGAAAATGAATTTACCAAATGCTTAGCTATCTTTCATTTTTCTTACTTTCTATTTAAGCACTTTTAACTAAATGTTATGTTTATATCAAAATGATACTATAGAAAAAACCTGCTACATTTTACTTTGTTTACATTCACTATAATATGTTCGTGTAACAATGTACTACCACAAGCTTTCAGTTATGATATTTATACTTCAAAAAGTTTGATTGTAACAAATTTCACTGCCATGACAAGTATTTTACTACATTAAAAAGTAATTCTATTAAAATTTAAAAATAGAAGTACTAATCTGATTATCAAATGTTTATACTTGATAATTTACGAATACTTTACTAATTGATTAAAGAAATTACCATATCTATTATGAATATGAAAAAATTATTACCGATAATACCAATCGTAGTAGCTACTATTTTATCGATCTCCATAGTTAGCTTCCAAAATAGTGAAGGTGTGAATGAGAATTATCCGGAAGTTTTGAAAACTTATTTAAACGAGCCTCAAAAATCAGGATTACCCGATTATTCTTATGCAGGATACAGACAAGGAGAAGCAACATTTTCTTTTAAGGAAAAGATGAAAACAGCGAAAGTTTTTAAAGTAGAAGATTATGGAGCTATTGCCAATGACGGAAATGATGATATTAAAGCAGTACAAAAAGCAGTTGATGCGGCAGGTGAAGCAGGTGGTGGTGTGGTACTCTTTGGTAAAGGTACTTATGATTTTGATGTAAATACCTCCGAACAGTTTGTACAAATCAGGCATTCAAATATTGTAATACTTGGGGCAGGCGATTATTTACAAGGCACTATTCTTCACGATCATACGGGTTCAGATTATCCTGATAAAAGTAAGAAATGGTTAGCCGGACAGTACCCTTCCTTTTTCTATTTCGGCAAGTATCCTAGTGATAGTACTTGGCATCCGGGCGAGCACTCATCTCTGCTTGCTGCTGAACTCAATCCTTCATCACAGTTTGATAACAAGTTAAATACTGAAAATGCTAAAAAATTAGTAGTTGGGAAAACTTATCTACTGACCCTACAAGACACAGATTCTTCTTTGGTTTACGATATATTTAAACCGCTTAGAAAAATCGGGAAAAGAAACTTTAATACAACAGGTAGTAGTAAGTATCATTTTCAGCAATTAGTTACCATTGAGAAAATTGTTGGAAATGAAATTATCCTTGATGCTCCGATAATGTGGGATTTAAAGAAACAGTGGTCGCCCAAGTTATGGGAGATACCTGCTCTAATTGAAGAAGTAGCCCTTGCAGGATTCATTATGCAAACCAATTGGAATGAACCTTTCCAACATCATTTAAATCCAACACATGATAATGGCTGGGACCACATCAAGTTTAGATGGGTAGAAAATGGATGGATACAAAATGTAATTCATAAAAGTACCAGTTCGGCAATAGGGATTAGTAACTCTAAAAACTGTACAGTTACCCGTTGTCGAATTGAAGGCAATAGAGGACATAATGGTTTTATTTTAGGTGGCGCAAGTACCCGAAATTTACTCACTCAACTTGATGGAAGCACTAACATGCATACCTTCGCACTTAGTGGGCATGCTGTAGGAAATGTAATTTACAACTGTATTATGGGAGAACCCGCTGCACTTGACTGTCACGGAGGAAAATCAATTTATAACTTAGTGGATAATATGACAGGAGGCGTTTTTAAACATGGTGGAAATCCACAATTACTCCCTCCTGCAAACGGCAGAGGGCTTACATTTTGGAATTGGCAAACCGGGCTTACTGAACCATACAAGTCTCATGTTTGGCAACATGATTTCAAACTAAAAGATATGCCGGGAGCAATCATCGTAGGCTTAAAAGGAAAGTACCGTCAAGGTATTTACGTACAAGACGGCGATGGAAAAAATTATGATGATAAAATTTCTTCTGACTGGGGATACGCAGAAAAACTTAATGAAGTAGCCAAGCCTGCCTCTTTATACCGCTTTCAAAAAGAGTTGAGATTGGGGGTATTACCCTAAATAATTAAATTAATTCGTAGGGCATAAAATGCCCTACATGAACCATTGAATTCTCAGACACATACTTTTGTAATACTTACAAAAATCATTTCACACGGGCATAGACACTATAGACATAAGGTTGAAAGTATTGATTAGGGTCTAGAGTTACAACAATGAGGGTATCATGGCTATTTTCATTAAAATACAGCAAAGTGTAGGGTTCTATAATTCCCATTTCATTTTTTGTTAACAGGAAGTCGGCGTCCTCCCCTTCTTTTCCGGGATGGGGTTTGCGAAGTATCTCAAAAGGCTCGTCTTTTTGCAAATACTCCCCATCCACCCTTACATCCACAGTATGGTCTTTTTTGTAGGTATGAATGATTTCTGTATTTGTGTCTTGTATGTTGTAATCTAAATCTGCTTTGTGGCCTGATGCTACCCATCGCCACTCGCCGTAGAGACCGGGTTTGGGCATGCCCAGAAAGAAGAATAAACAAATCGTTATTATGCTGATGCCTATCGTAAAAAAAACTCTTTTCATAAAGCTTAGGATTATCAAAGGATAGCTTTACTTAAAAGCTATCCTTTTTTACTAGTTAAAAATTAGCATCTTGGTTTTCAAATGCTCTATCATCAAATGGTGATCCGTAGGCTTCAAAAACCAGATGAGGTTTCATTAGGTTAAGATAAAACTCAGGATCGCAAGGTCTTCTTCCTCTCGTAGGACAATCTTGCCCCCAAAATTGTCTCATTCGAAATTGTGCATATTGGAAGTAAAACCTCACATAAAATCTATGTGCAAAACTTGCTTTAGGTTCAGGGTTAATACGATTATTGGTTGAGGCAATAAAATCTGCTCCTCGTTGGCTGTTTTTGTAAGGCACTAAAACAGCATCTGGCTTTATAACACCTACTTGATAACTCAATGCTGCCAAAGTTGAATAAAAATTATAATCAGGTGCTACAATATCATTATTAATAGATCCATCTTCATTTCTAAGACGCTCAACAGGAGCTATGTACGCTAAATCAAGTCCATAATAAAAAGGCCCTGCCATGGGTTTGGTGACCTCCTGGGCAAATTCATGATGCATCTGCTGGTATTCTCCTGATTGCATTTTTGCTAAAACAGGTCCGTTCAACTTCTGTTGATGGCTTAATAAAAGAGGGAGGGCACATAATAGCATTACGGCCACTATTTCATATTTTTTCATGGTATTTCGCTTTTACTGTTTGATGATTTTTTGAGTGTTTAACAATGTTTTCCCTCCTTCTTCTGAGGTGAGTTGTAGCAAGTAAGTGCCTTGTGGCAAGCCTTCTACTTTAAAAGCATATTCATGCATCCCAACTTGTTGGGGAGTAGCCGGCAATAAGACTTGCTGATACTTTCCTGCCATATCCACCAACCGAATGCTGGTTTTTCCGGGGGTACTCAGGTAATACCGTACCTGTAGTTGCCCGTCGAAGGGATTGGGGAAAAGTAATAATTTATCGGAAAGAGCTTCTTCTGTAAACGGCATCTCCTCCTCAAAAACAGGAATACTTTCAACAAGTACCTCTTTTAAGGGATTATGGTTTGTTGAAGCTAAGCGAGCAGCCGAAGGAGGGGTATAGCCTGTAATCTTGGCAGTAAAATTACTTTCTTCCAATGCCCAAAATCCACTTTTTAACACAACACTGTCCCGGGCTTCTGCTACCATTGTTCCCGCTGAATCAACTATACTATTGGCATCAATAAAACGGGTGGCTTTAACCTCAAATGTATCGGCAGGAGCTACATATCCCAGAAAGGAGAAAATATCTGTTACACTGAAAAAAGCATAGGTACCCGGTTGTGTAATAGGAGCTGAGACTACTTGATTTACTGTATCTATTGTGGGGGATTCCACAGCCATGGTCCATTTTTGCAGGCTTTCATCCCATTGGAAAAGGTGCATGATTTCTTGTCGCTCAGCTGTTAGAAACCCTGCGAAATACTGCAAACTCACCTCATTGGTACCTGTAAAGTT
>JBCDJE010000330.1:0-5461 GCA_038748185.1 Bacteroidota bacterium | reverse complement strand
CTATATGATGTTACTTGAAAAACTACAATTCTGACGTCTTTGCGAAGGCGGAGCCTGAAGTTCGGCTGAAAGCAATCTCTAGCCTATAGGCTGCTGCGTCGACAGTCCGATTCTTCACTTCCGTTCATCGCAGTGACGGCATTTTTTAAGTTTGCAGGTAATTTCATAAAAAGTCAAACTTTTTAGGGGAAAATCAGTGTTTCACATAATAAAATAAATGTATTCGATAGAGATGAAATGAGACTTTATATTGAATACTAAGTTAAGCTATTTATCTGGCATAAATTATCTATAAAATTGCTGCTTTAATTTGTTATGAAGTACATTTGAGGCAGCAAATTTTTTAGGCTTTTACTGTAAAAATTTATGTTATGGATGTAGAAATTCTTGCTAGAATACAGTTTGCTTTCACAATTGCTTTCCATTATATATACCCACCCTTAAGTATTGGCTTGGGGCTAATCATCGTTATTTTTGAAAGCCTTTACATTAAAACCTCTAATAAAGAATATGAAGTACTTACTAGGTTCTGGATAAAAATATTTGCCCTCACGTTTGGTATTGGTGTAGTAACAGGTATTGTGATGGAATTTGAGTTTGGTACAAATTGGGCTACTTATTCTCGTTATGTAGGCGATGTTTTTGGGAGTGCATTAGCTGCAGAAGGTATTTTTGCATTTGCATTAGAAAGTGGTTTTCTTGGTGTTTTACTCTTTGGATGGAATAGAGTAAAGCCTTGGGTGCACTTGATTTCTACTATTGGTGTGTTTTTGGGTTCTATGTTTTCGGCAATTTGGATTGTGGTTGCCAATAGCTGGCAGCAAACCCCTGCCGGATTCCATATTGTTGGAGAAGGCTTGAATGCCAGAGCAGAAATAACAGACTTTTGGGCAATGGTGTTTAATCCTTCTAGTGTAGAACGGATAACCCATGTTTGGCTAGGAGCATTTCTATCAGGCGCTTTTTTAGTATTGAGTGTACATGCCTATTATCTTTTGAAAAATAAGCATGTTGTAATATCTAAAAAAGCTTTTAAAATTGCCTTAGTAGTGGCTGCAATTTTTTCTCTCGGTCAATTATTTACAGGACATAAATCTGCAGAAGGTGTAGCGGTGAATCAACCAGCTAAATTAGCTGCTTTAGAAGGACATTTCGATGCCAAAGCACCGGCAGATATGTACCTATTTGGTTGGGTTGATAAAGAAAATCAAAAAGTATATGGGCTGAAAATTCCCGGAGGCTTATCATTCTTATTGGAATATGATTTTGATGCACCAGTGACCGGATTAAATGCTTTTCCGGAAGATGAACGCCCTTCACAGATAAATGCTGTATTCCAATTTTATCATATAATGGTTGCTATTGGTATAACATTGATAGCTTTATCACTGTTGGGTATTTTCTTATGGTGGCGAAATACTTTGTTCGATAAAAAATGGTTGCTTTGGGTTTTCGTTTTTGGAGCTATTTTGCCTCAAATTGCTAATCAGGTAGGGTGGTTTGCTGCTGAAATGGGCAGACAACCTTGGGTAGTTTATGGGCTCTTGCGGACTTCGGAAGCCTTTTCCCAATCGGTTACGGCTAATCAGGTATTGTTTTCTCTAATCTTGTTTTTTTTGGTTTATGCATTATTACTAGTGTTATTTATCTATTTGCTCAACAAAAAAATACAACATGGACCTTATGATACTAGTGAGGTTGATGACAGACCGCTTACAAAAGATATTACTGAAGCAATCACTTAATAGAAATTCATGGAAACTTTACTAGGCTTAGATTATCCCACTTGGTGGTTTTTAGTAGTGGGAGGCTTATTTTCAGGTTATGCTATTCTCGATGGCTTTGATTTTGGCGCTGGGGCATGGCATTTGTTTTTTCAAAAAGAGCAGAGTAGGAGGATTGCTTTGAACGCAATTGGCCCTGTTTGGGACGGCAACGAAGTATGGCTAGTAATTGGTGGAGGCGCCTTATTTGCCGGTTTCCCTGTGTTATATGCTACCTTGTTTTCTTCTATGTATATTCCGTTTATGCTTTTTCTGGTTTTTATTATTTTCAGAGCTATTTCCATAGAGTTTAGAGGGAAAGAGGAAATGGCTTGGTGGAAGAAGACCTGGGATATCGGATACAGCGTTTCAAGCATAATGTTGGCTTTTTTACTAGGGGTTGTTCTGGGAAACGTATTACAAGGTATTGCTATTGGCGAAAATTATTTATACAAAGGCAGTGGTTTTTTTGAGTTTTTAAATCTTTATTCTTTGATGACTGGGGTAACAACAGTCGCACTTTTTATGTCTCACGGAGCTATTTATCTATTGCTCAAGACGGAAGGGAGACTTTTTGCCAAGTTGACTTTTCTGTTAAAAAAAGGTATGATCTTTTTTATGGTAAGCTTTGGGATTACTTCGCTCTATACATTGTTGTATATTCCTCATATGTCTGATAATTATAAGAGTAATCCAGCTTTATTTGTAATTCCGTTGTTGGCATTTTTGAGTATTGCTAATGTACCTAGGCTTGCTAGTAAGAAAAAATATAAAGAAGCTTTTATATTTTCGTGCATTACGATCAGTTTACTCCTAATTTTAGTAGCAGTGGAATTGTATCCGGTTTTACTGCTTTCAACCATAGATCCAATGTATAATATTGATATTTATAATGCTGCTTCCTCTCAAAAATCATTAAGTATTATGCTGCTCTTCGTAGTAATAGGTGGTCCATTGGTATTAGGGTATACCATTTTTGTATATCGTACTTTTAGAGGTAAAGTAAGACTTGATGAAACGAGTTATTAGTATTTGATTATCAATATTTAAATATTAACTTAATAATAATAAACATGCTCTTCAAAAATAGCTGCTCATTTGTATTATTGATGCTATTTTTAATAACATTAATAGGTTGTAAGCAGAGAGAAGTAGTTGAAGAAAAATCAGGCAATCCTTTGTTTGAAGGCTGGTATGCTGATCCTGAAATTACAACTATTGATAATAAGTATTGGATTTTCCCCACTTATTCAGCCAAGTTTGAAGAGCAAGTTTTTTTAGACGCTTTTTCATCTGAGGATTTAGTGAACTGGAAGAAGCATAAAAATATTATTGATACTACTCGCATAAAATGGGCTAAAAAAGCATTGTGGGCACCCTGTGTAGTAGAAAAAGATAATCGCTATTTTTTATTTTTTGCAGCCAATGATATTCAAACGCCAGAGAGTAAATGGTGGAATCCTGCAATTCATCAAGAAGGGCAGTTAGGAGGTATTGGAATTGGAGTAGCTACTTCTCCGGAAGGGCCTTATACAGATTATCTACAAAAGCCTTTGATTAACGAAGTATACAACGGAGCACAACCTATTGATCAATTTGTGTTTAAAGATATAGACGAACAGTATTACATTATATACGGTGGGTGGGGACATTGTAATATTGGAAAACTCAATGAAGATTTTACGGCACTTTCTAGTTTTGAAGACGGTGAAGTAGTAAAAGAAATTACCCCTGAAGGATATGTAGAAGGACCGGTGATATTTTTACGATCAGGCTGGTATTATTTCATGTGGTCTGAGGGAAATTGGACAAATGGTTCATATAAAGTAGCTTATGGTAAATCCAAATCTCTTTTTGGCCCTTTTCAGAAAATAGGTACTGTTTTAGAAAGTGATCCAGCTGTTGCAACAGGAGCTGGTCATCATTCTGTTCTCAATATTCCAAATACAGATGATTGGTATATCATTTACCATAGGCGGCCCATACCTAATGAGGATAGAGACCACAGGGTTACTTGTATAGATCGTATGCATTTTGACGAAAAAGGATTTATACAACCTATAAAAATGACTTTTGAGGGTGTGAAAAGCCGGGTTTTACAATAGTATTTAAGTTTCAGGGCTCTAGAATTGAATGTTTCAGACTTAAATGCTCAGATCAAACGCATTTATGAAAGTGGATTATTTCTCACAATCCCCAGGTAAATTGTATAGTATCATAGCTTTTTTAGCAAGTTTTATTTCTTAAATCTAAAGATTGTGAAGAACATCTCCGTGGTCTTCACAATCTTTAAAATTGAGTTTTACCTGCCTTTTTAAAGGAGCAAAAGCTATAAATACAGGATATTTCTTGAGTTAGCAATTCTGAAAATTAATTCCCTAGTGTACACCCACCAGTAAAACCATTAGCATCAAAGGGAACTTCCAATGTGCCACTTTTACCCGCAGCCGATACTTCAATTTTTAATGAAAATGTACCAGATCTTTTCGGAGAACAGTATTCAAAAATATAGAAGCTATTCGCTTCATCTCTTATATTTCTTGCGGCTTCTTCAAAAGATTCTGTTAAGCCATCAGGATTATCGGCAAGCTCAAAGCCGTCTTTACCAAATTGGTTAAGTACATTTTGATCAATTTCACCTCCTAATCCAATGGTGAACATACTTATGTTTTCGTCGGCTCTACGTACACTGTCTAAAGCTGCCGACTCCGTTACTCTATTAGCCCTATCAGTACCATCTGTAAAGATCAATATTGATCCGGCTGCTAAGACATCTAAACTGGCTTCTATCGCATCCAACCTTTGCTCCATAATCCTAATTCCTTGAGAAACTGCACCGTTAAGGTTTGTTGAATTATCACTACTGATATCTGATGTAATAGAATTGATGCTATTAATCAGTACTGTTCTGTCAGATGTGAAACCTTCTAACAGATGAATGTCTTGTTCACCATCAAACCAATAAATAGCCATTTCGATTGGCTCGATAGAGTCAGGTTGTATCACCTGTTCAATAAAATCTATTGAAGCTTCCTTCAAAATAGGAAGTGCTTCTGCATCTAACACACTTCCACTTAAATCGAGCAGTAATATATTTGAAAATAAAAATTCCTCGTCTTCGTCTCTAAAACTTCTGGTTGCCTCAAATTCAGAGATTAACTCATTATCTTCAAAAATGCTAATATCAGAAATTTCTAAATCTGCAACAGCATCCCCATTATCAAAATCTGCCTTAAAGAATAAAGATACATTTGCCGGAGCTTGGGAATCGCTCTCCAGTAATGTTAGTACGATTCCTTGGCTTCCCCCATTATCGTCATCATCATCACATCCTGAAAGGATTAAACAAAAAATGGATAGGTAAATAAGCACTAGGTTTTTCATAAAATGTGTTGAAGCATGTTTTTCAATAAGATTAAAACTTCTTTTAGCAATACAAGAAAAGTTCATAAAAAATAGATTTTTCATAAAAAAATAGCCTTTTTTTCTACTAATACACGGGGTTTTGGGTCACCCAGTTGCATGTGTTTAAAAAATTATGATCAAAAAAATATTTACATATATTTAAAAAATACATCTTAGATCAAGAATAAGTCCATATTTCATTTATACTGAATGATAATTTTTACCTCACCCATAAAAGGAAGTGTATCTTGTGATAATAATTGAATGAAGTTGAAAGCATAAATTAATTTTTG
>JBCDJE010000329.1:0-5470 GCA_038748185.1 Bacteroidota bacterium | reverse complement strand
GCGGTTTAAGCTGATGATTGTGGGACTGCTACAATCTGGTCAAACAGCTGTTCAAGTTTCCAGAGATTATGGATTAAATGAAGGCATGATTCGAAGCTGCCGTGGAACGGATGGAGAAAAGTAAAAGCTTCTTTATCACTCTCTTTTTCTTTTCTCCATCCGTTCCACGGCAGCTTCGAATCATGCCTTCATTTAATCCATAATCTCTGGAAACTTGAACAGCTGTTTGACCAGATTGTAGCAGTCCCACAATCATCAGCTTAAACCGCGCCGCGTCGGCTCTTTTTCATACTTCTTTGCCATAAACTCTAATTCATAATTTAAGTTCGGGCTTAACTAATTGTACCAACTAAGGTAGTAACTCCACTTGATGGAGTGTCATAAACAAGAGAACTTAAAAAAGAAAAAGCGGTTCTCATACCGCTTTTCCAATTAATACTAATATAATAAGCTTACAGATGAATCACTTCATCGTAAGCATCTGCTGCGGCTTCCATAATCGCCTCCGACATGGTAGGATGCGGATGTACAGATTTAATAATCTCATGTCCGGTAGTTTCTAAATTACGTGCTACAACTACCTCTGCTATCATTTCGGTAACACTTGCTCCAATCATGTGAGCACCTAACCATTCACCATACTTAGCATCAAAAATCACTTTAATAAACCCGTCTTTTGTACCTCCAGCACTTGCTTTACCCGATGCAGAGAAAGGAAACTTCCCTACTTTTATTTCGTATCCTGCTTCTTTTGCAGCTTCTTCGGTATAACCTACTGAAGCTATTTCGGGTGAACAGTAAGTACAACCAGGAATGTTATTATAATGCAAAGGTTGGGGATCGTGTCCAGCAATCTTTTCAACACAAATAATACCTTCCGCTGAAGCAACATGGGCTAATGCTGGACCGTGAACAATGTCTCCAATTGCATAGACACCTGAAATGTTTGTTTTGTAATAGTCATCAACAATTACTTTCCCTTTATCGTGTGCTATGCCAACTTCTTCTAATCCTAAGTTTTCAAGATTAGTATCTACCCCAACAGCAGACAATACCACATCACACTCTATATTAAAGGATTCATCTTTATTATTTGGTTTAACTTTTACAACACAACCACTACCCGAAGTATCTACCTCTTGTACAGCAGCATTAGTATGTATATCCATTCCACTTTTCTTAAAAATTCTTTCCAATTGCTTGGAAACATCTTTATCTTCATTTGGAACTATATTAGGCAAATATTCAACAATAGTAACTTTGGTTCCTATAGCATTATAAAAATAAGCGAATTCGACGCCTATCGCTCCTGAACCCATTATTACCATGCTTTTTGGTTGTTTCTCCATTACCATGGCTTTGCGATACCCAATAATTTTTTCGTTATCTATTTTTATTCCGGGTAATTCGCGTGCTCTTCCTCCCGTGGCTAAAATAACATTCTTAGCATGGTAAGCATTTTTGCTACCATCTTCAGCAGTAACTTCTACTTGATTTTTACTAATTAATTTACCGTGGCCAAGTAACTTCTCAATTTTATTCTTTTTAAATAAAAACTCTATCCCTTTACTCATACCACCAGCTACATTTCTGCTGCGCTTTACCATCCCATCGAAATTTACCGCAGCATCTTTCACTTCAATTCCATAATCATTCGCGTGTTTGATATATTCAAAGACTTGTGCACTTTTTAAAAGGGCTTTAGTAGGTATACAACCCCAATTCAAACATATACCGCCAATCTCTGCTTTTTCAACTACAGCTACCTTCATATCGAGTTGTGCCGCCCTAATAGCTGCTACATATCCTCCCGGACCACTACCAATCACTATTAAATCATAACTTGCTGACATACTATATCTTTTAAAAATGAATTATTTAGCTAAAAAACGACGCAAATTTAACGCTTAAAGACTGAGATAAAAAACCATATTTTAGATTGAATAGGTTATATAATTTTGTTGAAGCTTAGTATTTCTTTTATCAATACTTCGGTAATTTTTCAAAAGCAAGATTCGGTAAAATACAACTAATTGATAATCAGTTACTTAAATATAATATCACAAAATCACAACTAACTGATTGTCAATAACTTACAAAAAGTTACCGAACTATTATTTTATTAAAGTGGAAATAAGTGCAAAAAACTCATTAAGCAAATAATTATTTCTGTTAATTTGCAGAAAAATAAAGGAATATTAGGCTTATTGATCAAAATATATAATTTTATTAATCTTAACTTTCAAAATACCCCAGTCTAAACACTTTTAAATTTTAATTCCTGTACACTTCATCTTTTCGAAAAAATTAGCTAAAAATAAAAAAACAATTAATCACAAAATCTGCTATACTAGATTATGTTGAAAATATCTTCTCTTATGCAACCATCATTTTTCTCACAAATATTAACTACCCAAAGGCTTATTGTCTTTTCAAGTTTACTTGCATGTTATGCTTGTAAGACAACAGAAAAAACCATTAAAAACGATCCTAACATAGAATTCTCTGGCGTTCCTATTATACAAGAGCCAATTATTGATGAACAACTTTTAGAAGAGGCACAACCTGCATGGCTGGTAGAAAAAAATAAGTATAATCCTTCTAAAACTATTTATTTTGATTTAGTGCATACCACGCTAGACGTTCGCTTTAACTGGGAAAAGCAACATCTGATAGGCAAAGCGACTATTTCTATGTCGCCACATTTTTACGCCCAAGACAGTGTAATACTTGATGCTAAGGGCTTTGATATTGAAAGTATAACCTTACTAAATGACGAAGAAAATAAAAAGCTGGCATACAAGTATGATAGTTTGAAATTAGCTATCAAATTAGGAACGATGTTTCAAAGAGAAGATACTCTAACATTACAGATACAATATACTGCCAAGCCGGAAGAATTACCAGTTGGTGGCAGCCAAGCAATTACATCTGATAAGGGACTTTACTTTATTAATCCATTAGGTAAAAATCCCTATAAACCTCAACAAATATGGACACAAGGCGAAACTGAAGCAAACTCGCGTTGGTTTCCTACTTTCGACTCCCCTAATATGAAAACTACACAGGAAATGTTCATTACTGTGGATACTAGTTTTAAAACCCTTTCAAATGGTAAACTTATAAGCCAAAAGTTAAATGAAAATGGTACTCGTACCGATCATTGGAAACAAGATAAGCCACATGCACCCTACCTCTTTATGATGGCTATCGGAAAGTTTTCGGTAGTAACAGATAAACCTTGGAATGGTGTACCGATTACTTATCATGTTGAGCCTGAATATGAAAAATATGCGATCGATATTTTTGGGAATACCCCCGAAATGATGGAATTTTTCTCTAAAAAGCTAAAATACCCTTATCCTTGGGATAAATATGCTCAAGTGGTAGTAAGAGATTATGTTTCAGGTGCAATGGAGAATACTTCTGCTTCAATCTTTATGGAAGCCTTACAAGTCGATAGTCGCTATTTGTTAGACCAAGATTGGGACGAAATTATCGCACATGAGTTATTCCACCATTGGTTTGGAGATTTAGTTACTTGTGAATCGTGGGCTAACTTACCTTTAAATGAAGCTTTTGCTACTTATGCAGAATATCTTTGGCTCGAATATAAATACGGAGAAGCTGAAGCTGATTTACACTGGTTAGAAGAAAGAGACTCCTATTTGTTAGAATCAGAAGGTAAAAGGGTACCCATGATTCGCTACCATTATGTCGATAAAGAAGATATGTTTGATAACCATTCGTATGCAAAAGGTGCACTCCTTCTACATATGCTTAGAAAACATGTTGGAGATGAAGCATTTTTCGCTGCGCTTAATTATTACCTTACTTCTCATGCCTATCAAAGTGCAGAAATCCACAACCTCAGATTGGCTTTTGAAAAAATTACAGGTAAAGATTTAAACTGGTTTTTCAATCAGTGGTTTATGGAACGTAGTCATCCTGATATTAACGTAGTAGCAGAGTATGACAGTGGCAAAGTAGAACTTCGTATAAGACAATTACAAGATGCCAAATATTCTCCTATCTATGAAATACCTGTATTTGTAGATATTTGGGTTAACGGTGAAAAGGAAAGACATGAAATAACAATAACCGGAGAACGCAAAGATTTTGTTTTTGAAACTGAGAAAAAACCGGATTTAGTTCTTTTCGATGCTGAAACCTATCTACCTAGCCAAGTAGATTATATTCAGTCAACAGAAGAATTTATCTTTCAGTTTTATAATGCTGAAAAAATTCTGGCTAGAAAAGACGCGCTAGAGCAACTAGAAAGTGATGTAAGTAGTGATGAAAATATCCGAAAAGTATTTACAGACGCTCTAGGTGATTCTTTATGGAAAATTAGAGAAATAGCTGTAGCTGCTTTTGCAGAATATGCCGAAGAAGCAACTGACTTTAACGTAATAAATACCACCATTCGAAGTATTGCTTTAAAAGACCCAAAATCACTTGTTCGAGCAGAAGCACTTAATACCCTAAGTTCATTAGGTAACCAAAATATAGATATTATGGAAAAAGCATTAAACGATAGCTCTTATGCAGTTATCGCTACTGCTTTATATGGTTACGCCAATTTAGGAGGTAATAACCCAATTGCTCAAGCTGAAAAATTAGAAAACATCGATGACCTCTCCATTTTATTAACCTTAGCTGATTTCTATGGCTACTTTAGTGTTCCTAATAAATTGGATTGGTTTGCAGAGAAGTTAAGAAAAAAAAGTGGACAGGAAGCAGCAATTATCACTAATTATTTTGGTGGTTATCTTTTGAGCCGTCCAATGGAAACACAAGTACAAGGAGTTGCAGTACTCAAAGAAATTTTTGAAAGTAACGACAACTTCAATCAGCGATCTTCGGCTTTTCAAGCTTTATTTTTACTCAACGAAATTGAAGGAGTTAATGAATATCTTAAAAATGCTGTCGCTAATGAAAAAGATGAACGCTTACTAGAGTTCTATCACAATATGAGTGATATGGGAAATTGACTTAAACTAATTATGATAGCTGCTTTTGATGTAGATTACAAACAAGGAGAAGCCCATAGTGCCTGTATCATTTTTAAAGATTGGGAAGACGACATTCCTTATAAAACCTATGAACTTACCACCACAGAAATAGCCGCCTACGAGCCGGGGGCATTTTATAAAAGAGAGTTGCCCTGTTTAGTTTCTTTAATTAATCTCATTACAGAAAAAATCACTGTGTACATCGTAGATGGTTACGTATTCTTAGGAGATAAAAAGGGATTAGGCTATTATTTGCACAAATTTTATGAGGAAAAAATACCTGTAATTGGAGTAGCTAAAACTAGGTTTTATAAAAATAATCAATGCATTGAAATTTTAAGAGGAGAAAGTAAAAACCCTTTATTTATTTCTTCAATTGGAGTTGATTTAAACAAAGCCGCAGAAAGTGTAAAAAAAATGCATGGAGCTTTTAGAATACCTACTCTTCTAAAAAT
>JBCDJE010000328.1:0-5475 GCA_038748185.1 Bacteroidota bacterium | reverse complement strand
TGATTGAAATGCTGTTCTTGTTAAACTTTTTAATATCTTCATGATAATGTTTTTTACCAAAGGTATTAGCGTGTTACGTATCCTATTTACGTCCTGAGATTTAAAGGGGTAACCCTATTATTTAATATGATCGAAAACTTTCTTTCTTATGTTTATATCTAGGAATGGTATCCTATTTTTAGTTGTCCAAAACGGCATGAATCCAAATTTTTATAAATACCATAGTAAATCAGTATTAAAGTTGAAGGCTGAAGCCCATTACATATATCTTACACCGTTTTAAAAAACGGTACAATACACCTATAAATTCAACATAATTTTCAAGTAATTCCTTTAGTAAGGATAAAAATAACCTTCAGTTTTTAAGAGATTATTTAGCGTTGCTTGCAATTTCAACGCCTTGCCAGTACATTAAATAACTGCCTTAAAATCTTGAATTCATTAGTATATCATTACATATTATTCTGAAAGCAAACCTTAAAAATTATGGCTTACATAAATCCATTATCTAACAAACTCCATTAATTTTGAGCGTCTTTCGGTAATACCTAACTATTTCCATTTCCGATGAAAATCTCTTTTGATCTTGACGATACAATCATCCCTTCTACCAAAGAAGATTTTCCTACCGAAAAAAGAAGTCTATTACAAAGGATATTGGGCATTGAACTACTTAGAGAAGGAACAGGTGAAGTAATTAGGAAACTACAAGCCAGTGGAAATACGGTAGGCATTTATACGACTTCATATAGAAGCACTACTAAAATACGATTTCAGTTTTGGACGTATGGGATTAGCGTAGATTTTGTAATCAATGAAACCTTAAACAGGAAAACTTTATCAAAAACAAACGTCCACACATCCAAGTATCCTCCTGCTTTTCATATTGATCTTCACATTGACGATTCTGAAGGAGTTGCTAGAGAAGGACATTTACACAATTTCACAACGATAATCATTAAGCGACAGGATAGCACTTGGCAAGAAAAGATTTTAAACTCTTTATAAATTTTCCGTATAGCTTACTTACTGAGAAATAATCTTATAATAACACCCCTATAGCTTCAAAAAAATCGCACAGTTTTTTAGCTATTTTTTATAATTGCAGTTTTAAATCAGCATGATCTCATAAAGTGCTTGCAGTATCTATCATTTGTTATTTATTGGTAACAATTCTCATTGGTTTTTGGGCTTCACGCTATGTGAAAAATCCTGAGGATTTCATTTTAGCCGGAAGGAGCTTGCCTCTACCTTTAGCTGCTTCAGCTATGTTTGCCACTTGGTTTGGTTCTGAAACTGTTCTAGGTTCTACTTCTGAGTTTGTACAACACGGGTTAATTGGGGTTGTAGAAGACCCTTTTGGAGCAGCATTGTGTCTTTTTCTGGTTGGGATATTTTTCGCCAGACCTTTGTACAGAATGAAAATTCTCACATTCGGGGACTTTTACAAAATCAAGTTTGGTAGGAAAGCCGAACTTATTGCCAGTCTATTTTTAGTGCCTTCTTATTTCGGATGGATAGCTGCGCAGTTTGTGGCTATTGGTTTAATACTTAATGTAGTATTAGGTGTGCCATTATCAATAGGGATGGTTTCCGGCTCTGTAGTTGTTTTACTGTACACCTACATAGGGGGAATGTGGTCTATTTCCATTACTGACTTTTTGCAAACTGTTATCATTATTTGTGGGCTAATTTTTTTAGCAGTAAACATGGGTAAAGATGCTGGTGGCGTAAGCAAAGTAGTCGCCAATGCTCCTGAAGGTTTTTTTAAGTTTACACCTGATTTTTCCTATACAAGCATTGTACACTACCTAACTGCATGGATTACCATAGGTTTGGGCTCTATCCCTCAACAGGATGTCTTTCAACGCGTAATGGCAGCTAAGTCTGAAAAAGTTTCTGTACAGGCATCTTATACAGGTGGTTTTATGTATTTAACCATTGGCTTTATCCCGCTTTTTATAGCCCTGTGCAGCAAACAACTGTATCCCGAATTGCTTGCAGGAGACCCACAATTAATGATCCCCAATGCTGTGAAAGCACATGCCAATATTTTGTTACAAATTCTGTTCTTTGGCGCTTTGCTTTCCGCTATCATGAGTACTTCTAGTGGGGCAATACTCGCTCCTGCTTCTATTTTAGCTGAAAACATTATTAAACCCATGCTAAAAGAAACCAATGATAAGCAAATGTTAAAAATATTGCGGGTTTCTGTAATTGTAGTTGCTATATTTTCATTAATTATGGCTAACATGGATAGTAATATTTACGACTTAGTAGCCATGTCTTCTGCTTTTAGTCTAGTATCGCTATTCGTTCCTATGCTTGCAGGGCTTTACTGGTCAACATTTTCAGAAAAAGCAGCTATACTTTCCATGTTGTTAGGGATGACTACTTGGTTAATTTTTGAAGTTTTTCCTATTGAAACACCAAGTATTCTGCTTGGCTTAATAGCCAGCTTCATGGGATTAATAATTGGTAAATTTCTGCCTGAAGCAGCAGAAAAAAAGAGAGAAAGAAAACAAACTGAACACGCACAAAGTCCTAATCGATCATAAGGATGATTTTACCCGTATTTAAATTGGCATCCATGCTTCTGTGAGCAGCTTGTACTTCTTGCCAGGGCATTACCGTATCAATCACGGGTTTGAGTTTCCCAGCGTCAAATAAAGGAAGAAAATTTTTACTGAAATCTTTAATTAATTTTGCTTTATAGCTAATACTTCTTGCCCTTAGTGTAGAACCCATTATTTTAAGGCGTTTGCTTACAATAGGAAAGAGGTTCAATGCATCAATTTTAAAACCGCCCATCCATGCTAAAATAACCATGCGCCCATCCATTCCTAAAACATCCAAGTTCTGTTTTAAATAAGAAGCACCCATAAAATCAAGCACTACATCTACACCTTTCCCATTAGTAATGCTTTTAATTTCTGTCGCGAAATCTTGTGTTTTATAATCGATGGTATGTGTAGCTCCCAAAGCCCTACAGATAGCATGTTTAGAAACAGAAGCTGTGACAAAAATTTCGGTATTCATCATTTTCGCCAACTGAATGGCAGCTGTACCAACCCCACTACCCCCTGCATGAATGAGTACTTTTTCATTTTCTTTGAGTTCAGCTAAAGAAAATAAAGCCTGATAAGCTGTTAGAAAAACTTCTGGAAGGGCAGCGCAATGTATTATATCTAAATTTACAGGTACAGGCATTACCAAATCTTGGTGTACACTTACATATTCAGCATAACCACCACCTGCCAAAAGACAACAGACCTTGTCCCCTACTCCCCACTTAATCACATTTTCTCCTTTCTTTTCCACAATTCCTGAAACCTCTAATCCTAAAATCTCACTTTCTCCTTTGGGAGGTGGATACTTTCCCTCACGTTGCAAAGTATCAGCTCGATTTAAAGCAGTAGCTGCTACTTTCACTAAAACATCTTCTTTACCAACAGAGGGCATGGATGCTTCCCCAATCTGTAAAACCTCCGGTTCTCCAAAACCATTCATCGTAATCGCCCTCATTCCTCCTCAGTTTTATTAATAAAGTTGTACCAATCTATATTTCTTGAAAGATACATCACGATCGATAAAGTGATAAATAATCCTATACTTCCTAGTAGTAAAGCATAATCTTGCAATTGCAGTAAAGTAAATAGGAACCCATACAAGATAATTAAGACTAAACTGCATAAAGCAGTAAGTTTTTGTGACTTAAATACAGAAGATACATACAAGGTGATTAACGCAATGGTAGCAACCGCTGAAACAAGGTATGCCAAGTTGAATGAGATATGTTCTGAAAGCGCTACCAGTAAGGTATAAAACAAACAAATAGCCAGTCCTACTAAGATGTATTGTATAGGATGTATGCGTTTTCTATTGAGAATCTCTACAAAAAAGAAAATAAGAAAGGTTAAAGCAATAAACATCACAGCATATTTTGCAGAGCGGGTACTTTTTTGGTAGTGATCAACCGGAACAAGCAAGTTCACTCCAAAAGCCGAAGCTTCCACTTGAAAAGCAGGTCCTTTCCAAGATTGCGGATAATTTCTATTCAAATGTAAAACGCGCCAGTTGGCATCAAATCCGGCAGGGCTTATATTTTTTTCATCGGGCAGAAATGAGCCTACAAAGCTAGGATCAGCCCATGTTGATTTTATATTCACCATATTTTCCTCACCTAATGGGACAAAATATAAATCTCTGCTTCCATTCAACTTTAACTTATATGAAAAGTCAATATCTCCTGAAGTTTCTGCAAAGGGCACTTTCACGCTCACACCTGATTTTATAACATCACTGGTTTCAATACCGGGATTAAGTGAGAAAGTGGAATCTTGCCATTGCAACATAATTTTTTCTTGAATACCACGCATATCAGTAATTCCGATAGAGAGAAAAGCTTTATCCCATAAAACATCTTCCGCTCTAATATTCCATTCTGAAAAATCTATTTGCCCAAAATTTCCTTTTACTGCTAACTCAGCTACGTACACAACTACTTCATATAATGCTCTATATCGCTTTTCGGGAAAGATTTCTCCTTCAAACTGCAAGTTTTCTGGTAGGAAGTGGGCATATTCCACTTGCGAAACAACTTCTTTTTGTTCGTTGGTAAAATAAGTAAGATATGGTACTGTAACGACTGCTCCGGTAAGTGTCTGTGCATTACCCCAAGTATTACTAATTTCATAAATCGTATCAGAACGCCGGTACTCTCTTTCGGTAATGAGCGATTCAACCATACTGGTAGGAATGAGTAAAAGTAAAATCAGAATAGCCATGGAAATGAGTTTGACCATTACTGAATTCCTTATCCAGTTATTCATTTTTTCGAAAAAGCTGGGAGAGTTACTCATGAACATGAAAGGTTAAAAAATTGAGTAATAAAATAGATAGGCATTAATAAGCTTATCATGTGGAGTGAGATTCAAAGGCTAATATAAAAGTTTTTTGTTTATCATTCATGCTTATACCAAAAAAGGGAAATCCCACTACCTACTAGTATAGAACCAATGGTTCGGTTTATCCAAATAATGTATTTATCCTTTACTAAAAATGGGAGGATGCTTTTCCCCAATAAACCATAAGAAAGTGTAATAGGTATAAATATCAGCATATAGGCAAGCCCAAGCAATAAAATTTGAATGAAATAAGATTCGTCAGCATACACAAACTGAGGTAGAAATGAAAGATAAAAAATGAAACCTTTAGGATTTGATAAAGAACTTAACATACCTCTCATAAAAGAAATACGTGTCGAGATTTGATCATATTTCATAGTCATTTGACTTGCTTTATCTCGAAAAACTTTAACTCCTAAATAAATTAAATATGAAGCTCCTACAACTTTCAAAATTTCAAATAAAAATTCAGATTCTTTTATTAGAGCTGCAATACCCAATGCACATAAGATTACCCAGATAACATTTCCAATAAAAATACCTGCTATCGCACTCATTATTCTGCTCT
>JBCDJE010000327.1:0-5487 GCA_038748185.1 Bacteroidota bacterium | reverse complement strand
CCAGCCATATCTTCTTGATTAATAGGATACCCCCAAGCCTTATTCCACTTGCCAGATTTTAGAATATGATACCGAATTGCAGCATGAATTAATCTTACTTTTTGAATACTTCTAATGGCTTTTCCTTCTGGTTCAAAAGCATCAGGAGATAATACATCAATAACAAATTGCCCTGTTTCTGCCAATCTTTTAGTAGTATCTTTTTTTATTCTTTCAGAAAAGTATAATACCTTGGCACCATCTGCTGCTGCGTAACAATAAGGTAATGCAAGGCTACCCAGTAAACCCATAACATCTCCTGAATAATTGGCAAAAAACTTTGTAGCTTTCTTCATTTTCTTATTATCAGCCCAAGCTGGTAAAATCTGAGTTTTTTGAAAAAAAGTATTAAGCTTTTTCGGTAATTGCTTAGGTAAAGGATCGTTGTTCTTCCAATCATTTTTTAAAAGCTCGCTAAAACTGGCTGCATTAGCATTCGTAAATAAAGATGTTATGGCTTCATCAGCTAACAAATCACCTTTCAATCGTTTTTCTGCCAAGAAATTATCTGAGTATTTTCCCATACTTTTTTATAGTATTTCCTTTAAAAACCTTTGTAGTATTTTAGTGTTCTCAAAAGTTCTTTCAGTTTTCTATGATGAATCAAGTAATTTCTAAACTATAACGGTATAATTTCAGAAATTAAAACTAAGTGAGAGCAGGAGGGATATTTTTAGGAAAATAAATTGGCTAAATTGCAAGCCTATTTTAATAACTATTATGCGTAAAAGAAAGCCATCATTTTCCAGAGGGAAAAAAAAAGTAGAAGATAAACAAGATTCTTTTAACAGTAAAGACAATAGAAAAGCAAGCTTTAAAAAACAAAAAGATAATAGAAGAACTTCACCCAAGCCTCCTGAGTATAGCCAACGCTTTGTAAAGGCGATTAATAAAATTGAAAAAAACGAAGAAAAAACAACAATAAGGTTGAATAAATATATTGCCAATGCAGGTGTATGTTCCAGAAGGGATGCTGATGCACTAATTGCTTCGGGGCAAATTACTGTTAACAATAAAGTTGTTAATGAGATGGGCTTCCAAGTTTCTTTAAGCGATGTAGTAAAGCACAGAGGTAAAGTACTTAAAAGGGAGAAGTATGTGTATGTATTGCTCAATAAACCGAAGGGCTTCATTACTACAATGGAGGATCCACAAGGAAGAAGAACTATTATGGATTTAGTAAGTAATGCATGTGAGGAAAGAATTTATCCTGTTGGAAGATTAGATAAAGAAACTACTGGCTTAATTATGCTCACCAATGATGGAGATTTGGCAAAAAAACTATCTCATCCTTCAGGTAAAACCCAAAAAATATATCATGTTGAACTAGATAAACCTATCACTAGTAAAGACTTCGAAACCATTGTTCATAAAACCTTTGAATTGGAAGATGGCCCGGTCGATCTTGATGGCATCAATATTATTTCTGATGATAAGAGAAGATTAGGTGTAGAATTACACTCTGGTCGAAACCGCATTGTACGCCGAATGTTTGAACATTTTAAATATGAAGTAACAAAGCTTGATAGAACTGTTTTTGCAGGTCTTACTAAGCTGGACCTTCCAAGAGGCAACTGGCGATACTTAACCGAAAAAGAAGTTATCAGGTTGAAACATTTCCAAAAGATATAAATAACCCTATCAATCATATACTATAATTTTTTTGATTTATAGACATGCAGGATTATCTATAATCAACTTTTGAAGTTAACTTCTATAGCTTGCCATTTCCTAGCACTAACAGTATTTTTCTGCTAATTAGATAAAGGCTTCAGATTATATTTTTAATTTTACAGCGTTTTATAGCAATTAAGCTTATTCTAATGGATTCTGAAGAAATTAAACGATATACCATTACTGCTGCCCTTCCTTATGCAAATGGTCCTCTCCACATAGGACATATTGCAGGTGCTTATCTTCCTGCCGATACTTTTGTAAGATTTCTCAGAATGAAAGAAAAAGACGTAGCTTTTGTATGCGGTAGCGATGAACATGGAGCAGCCATAACTATTAAAGCTCGGAAGGAGGGCGTAACCCCTCAACAAGTAATTGATAAGTTCCATGAGATAAATAAAAAAGCTTTTAAAGACTTTGGTATTAGTTTCGATATTTATCATCGTACTTCTGCAAAAATCCATCACGAAACTTCCCAAGATTTTTTTACAATACTAAATGAGAAAGGCGAATTCGAAATAATTGAATCTGAACAATATTTCGATAAAGAAGCTGAGCAATTTTTGGCAGACAGGTATATAACGGGTACTTGCCCAAAATGCGGTCATGAAAGTGCTTACGGTGACCAATGTGAGAATTGTGGGTCTTCACTCAGTCCAACCGAATTAATAGATCCTGTATCGACTATAACAGGTAGTAAACCAGTTTTAAAGAAAACTAAGCATTGGTATTTACCTATGCAAAAACATGAAGGCTGGATAAAAAAGTGGATAGAAGAAGGACTACTTGATGGTAAAAACCACCATGATCCCAAAGCATGGAAAAATCATGTGATAGGGCAATGTAAATCGTGGATTGATGGTGGTTTGCAATCGCGTGCGATGACTCGGGATTTAGATTGGGGCATAAAAGTACCATTAGAAAACGCTAAAGGAAAGGTGCTTTATGTTTGGCTTGATGCACCTATAGGATATATTTCAGCTACAAAAGAGTGGGCCGAAATGAATGGAAAGGATTGGGAATTATACTGGAAAGATGAAAAAACTAAGCTTATTCATTTTATCGGAAAAGATAATATTGTTTTTCATTGTATAATTTTCCCAATTGTATTAAAAGCTTACGGCAATGGTTTTCTTTTGCCTGACAATGTCCCCGCCAATGAGTTTTTAAACTTGGAAGGAAATAAGCTTTCTACCTCAAGAAACTGGGCAGTATGGGTTCATGAGTATCTTAAAGATTTTCCCGGAAAACAAGATGTTCTCCGTTATGTGCTTACTACCATCTCTCCCGAAAACAAAGACAGTGAGTTTACTTGGAAAGATTTTCAAGCAAAAAATAATAATGAACTGGTTGCCATATTAGGGAATTTTGTAAACCGCACAATGGTACTTACTCATAAATACTTTAATGGAGAAGTACCAGTAAGAGGAGAGTTAGTAAAATACGATCAGGATGTAATTGATATGGTAGCAGAGATTCCTGAAAAAGTTGAATCTCTGATTATGCAATATAAGTTTAGAGAAGCTTTAGCAGAAGCTATTAAACTCGCTCGGATCGGCAACAAATATTTAGCAGATACCGAGCCCTGGAAACTATTTCCGCAAGATCCGGAAATTGTAAAAACTATTTTAAATATATGCCTTCAGATTACAGCCAATTTAGGTGTAGTACTCCAACCATTCTTACCAGATACAGCAGAAAGAATCCAATTTATGTTAGGTGTTAGTAATGTAAACTGGAAGCTGGCAGGAAAGATGGATATTTTATTTCCCTACGATAAACTAGGTAGAACAGAACTACTCTTTAATAAGATTGAAGACACTCAAGTACAACAACAAGTAAGAAAATTAGAAAAAGCTAAATTAGCCTCTATTCCTGCTACTCCTGCTAAAGAGCCAATTAACTTCGATGATTTTTCGAAAATGGATATTAGAATTGGAACAATCTTACATGCTGAAAAAGTGGCTAAAACTAAAAAACTACTTAAATTTAAAATTGATACTGGTATTGATACTCGCACAGTTGTAAGTGGTATTGCAGAATATTTTACTCCTGAAGAAATTGTAGGCATGCAAGTAAGCATTTTAGTAAACTTGGCTCCTCGTGAAATTAAAGGTATTGTCTCTGAAGGTATGATTTTAATGTCAGAAGATAGAGATGGCTCACTTTCTTTTGTGATACCGCGCAAAAAAGTAAACAATGGCAGTATAGTAAGATAATATACTATATCGAAACTCAATAAAAGTTACACAAGTACTTTAATTTTATTTTCTTTACTTTTTTCAACTATTTAAGCGCGATTTTCCATATATACAAATAGGTTTTAGAACAAATCATCGAACGCTATTTTATATATGAGATTTAATTTTTATCAATTATCAATTTTCATCCTCACATTTTTTTTATTTAGTGCTTTTACCAATTCTAATGAACTCAAACCTACTGTAAAAGTAGTTCGCAAGAAAATAACCTCTTGTAATGGAAAAGGGTCAGCCTTTGAAAGTTTATTTGTGAGTAGCCAGATAAAAGATGAAAATATTGAAATACTTTTTTTTGCTCAGAAATACGATTTAAAGTGGATGAAAAAAGTATATAACTTAGAAGGAGCAGGAATAATCAATACTAACTTACAGTCATGTCTTTTTACCGGAAATTATTTTGTGCTTGGCTATTATAAGAGTGATAATGATATGCATGATATCAATTTAACAAAGGTTCCTATACTTCATAGTACAAGAGGAGATAAGCCTAAATTTAGAGTTACCAGAAGAAAGAAAATAGATCAAGAAAAAGGTGGAGGCGTACTCTTTGAAACCGGCGAGGTATTTACACCAAGAGGAGAAGCTGTAGAAATAACTTTGTTTTTACAGAAGAACGATGGAAGTTGGAGAAAGAAACACTATAACTATATAGGCTCAGGAAACTTAGAAATAAATGAATGTGGAAAGGAGCTGAATGGCAGATATAAATCACTCGTCACAATCACAGCCGATTTTACAGAAAAACTTAAAGCCCCTATCTTACCTACTAAGCTCAAATAGTACTCTCTAGCCTAACATTAATTCATTATTTTTTTAATAGATAATTCTAAAAACAAATAAGAAATCCTCTAATGATAGATTAAAGCTCAATCTCTAGCTAAATCGAACTGTAACCTTACAAGGTTATTATAAATTCCATCTTCTATAGTTATTAACTCATTGTGCGATCCTGATTCACTAATTAAGCCTTTATCAATTACATAAATCTTATCTACTTTTCTAATAGTAGCCAATCTATGGGCAATTACAATGGTAGTTCGATTTTTCATTAACTCTTCAATAGCTTGTTGAACCAGTATCTCCGATTCTGCATCTAATGAACTTGTAGCTTCATCTAAGATTAAAATAGCCGGGTCTTTCAAAATTGCGCGGGCAATGGCTAATCTTTGGCGTTGACCACCTGAAAGCTTTAACCCTCTTTCTCCAACTACAGTATCCCAACCTTCGGGAAAGCTTTCTATGAACTCTAAGGCATAAGCCTTTCTTGCAGCCTCTCTTATTTCGACATCGGATGCATTTATTTTTCCATAAGCAATATTTTCTTTAATTGTACCGCCAAATAACACTATATCTTGTGGAACAATGCCTAAATTCTTTCTAAACACCCCTAATGGGTATTTTTTGATTGATTTTCCATCAACACCAATATAGCCTTCATAATCGTGATATAACCTTAGTAGCAATTGGGTAATCGTCGATTTACCTGCACCGCTATGCCCTACTAGAGCCACCT
>JBCDJE010000326.1:0-5500 GCA_038748185.1 Bacteroidota bacterium | reverse complement strand
TCCACCAGCATATCTGGCAGATAACTCAGGATTATTAGCAATTGGTGGCGATTTGTCTCCTAGAAGATTACTTACAGCTTACAAAATGGGCATTTTTCCCTGGTTCAATCCCAATGAACCAATTTTATGGTGGTCACCAAATCCAAGATTTGTAATTATGCCTGCAGAAATTAAAATTTCAAAAAGTATGAGACAAATACTTAGAAATGATAGATTTCAAATAACTTTTGATCAAGATTTCTTAGGTGTAATACAAGGATGCCAAGAAGTACCTCGCCCGGGGCAACAAGGGACTTGGATTTCCGAAGAAATTATCGATTCATATAATCAGCTATTTAATATGGGATTTATCCATAGTGTTGAGGTATGGCATGAAGGAGATTTAGTCGGCGGACTCTACGGTGGAGTACTAGGTAAATGCTTTTTTGGCGAATCGATGTTTGCTAAAATGGGTAATGCTTCTAAAGCAGGTTTTATCACGCTAGTAAAAAATCTTCACGAACACAAGTTTGAATTGGTAGATTGCCAAGTATATACCCAACATCTTGAAACTTTAGGTGCTAGAATGATCCCAAGAATCGATTTCATTAAAATTGTTGGAGCTTACAGCAATGAAATTCCTGAACCAGGAGAATGGCGTAAAAAATTCAAAACCCGTTTTAGTTATTAAATTTACTAAAACGGGCTTATTTATAATATGCTTGTAGATGCTAGTTTTCTTCCTAATCTTCTTTGCGTTCCATCATAGCTACTTTATTCTCTTTCATCTGATCGTTTAGAACTTGTAGCGCTTCATAAATGTATACGTCTTCTTTTACATTTTTATGGAAATCATTTACTCTTGCTACTCTAACTGAATCAGGAGAGCCATCTGGTTCGGCAGCTATTTCTTCAATACTCAAATTCTCGTGTACTCTTGAAAGCTTACTAAACATTTGGGCTTTCTCATCTAACTTATCTTGATAATTCTTAAAAGCTTCATAATTGAGTGTTTGCAAAGTATTTTCTCTTTCTTCTTTCATAGAAAGTGCTTTCTCCTCAATGAGTTGGAATATTTCATTGTTGCTTACACGCTCATTACTTTTTGAAACAAGTAACTCTGAATGTAAGGGTTTTCTCCAAGCCTGAAAATCATTTGACTGCACTTCATCCCAGGGTAAAGCATAATCTAGTTTACTCTCGCCAACTTCCAAATATTCATAAACGTCGGGTAAAATCACATCAGGTGTTACACCTTTCCACTGTGTAGACTTTCCGGTAATCCTATAAAACTTCTGAATTGTAAGTTTTAAAGAGCCTAGCGGTTTAAGTTCTTTGTATCTAGCAGAAAGGTAATTATCCAACTCTAAAAACTGCTGTACTGTACCTTTACCAAATGAAGTTGAACTCCCAACAATAATAGCACGACCATAATCTTGTAAAGCTGCTGCTAAAATTTCAGAGGCAGAAGCACTTATTTTATTTACCATAACCACTAATGGACCATCATAAATAATAGCAGGGTAATTATCTTCATAAACTACTGGTTTAGCAACTTTGCTCCTAACTTGAACAACAGGTCCTTCTTCAATGAATAAGCCACTCATATCTACTGCATCTTTCAAAGAACCACCACCATTCGAACGTAGGTCGAGAATAATGCCATCTACATTTTTCTCTTTTAACTTAAGTAATTCCTTTTTTACATCTTCAGCAGAACTTCTTCCACCTTTCCTTTGAAAATCGGCATAAAAACTTGGCAATAAAATATAACCAATTTTATGTCCTGTTTCTTTATCATTAATTAAGGTTGATTTAGCATAAGATTCTTCTAAAATTACTATATCCCTTATAATTGGAATAATCATTATTCTACCATCAGTCTTTTTAACAGTAAGCCTTACTTCTGAGCCTTTTTTTCCTCTTATAAGTGTGACAGCGTCTTTCAAAGGCATATCTTCTACAGAAACAGGTTCAGCAATGCCTTGTGCTACTTTTAGTATTACATCTTCTTCTTTTAAGTCTCCTTGCTTCCACGATGCACTACCAGGCACAATTCTACTAACTTTAATATTTCCATCGATCTGTACTAACTGAGCGCCTATACCTTCCAACCTTCCCGACATGTGGATATCGAACTCTTCTTTTTCGTAAGGCGGATAAAACTCGGTATGAGGGCCATAAATACTAAGCATCGAATTGATATAATCGGCTAATTTATCTTCACTATCTCGTTTTTTTAGGCGGTCAAATAAATTATTACAATTTCTTTGCACTTCTTCGCGTACCTCTTTCTCAATTTCATCATTATTTTTTGGCATAAAATCTTCTCCTTTCTCTTTTGCCTCCTCAATTTTCTTTTCTTGGGTTCTGATTTTATTATGGTACCTAACAAGTGCTTGGTATTTCAAGTACTTTTGCCACTCCTTTTTAAGCTGCTTCTTAGAATTAGCAAATTCGCGCTTATCACCATCAAGTTCTATTTCATCAGATAACTCAAAATTGAAAGGATCTTTGAGTATTTCATTACAATAAGCTTCCGCTTCATTTATTCTTTCTTTCCATAAAGAAATAGAAAGTGGTAATAAACCATTACTTTCTCCCTTAATATCATTATCTATTTTATCATTAAAAGCACTTAGCTTTTTTATATCATCTTTTATAAAAAATCTTTTACCCGCGTCAAGTCTTTCTAAGTAAGCATTAAATGCATTTTCTGAAAATTCATCATCTAAGCTTACATTATTAAAGTGAGCACGCTCTATTAAACCTTGAAATATTATTTCTTTTAAGATAGTCTCCCTATCTTTCTCAAGCATATCTGCTTGAAAAAATGAGAAACTAAATAGACCTACAATAACAGTAGGAATAATCAACAATAAAATCTTTTTCTTCATAGTGGTGTGACAATTGATATATGAATTAAGCTAGTTCGATGCATAAATGCGGTAAGAATGCATACTATGTAAACGGATAAACACGTGTGAATGGTTTTAAATTATCAGTTTCACCTACTTCAAAAAATAAAATTGTATGAAAGTTCAGTTATAGAATTACAACTTGTTTAACAAGAAATATTATCCTATTCTGCTTTAGTTTTTGTAGTTTTTTTCTTTTTACCTCCCGTTTTTGTCTTTTTCTCAGGAGCAGTCTCAATTATTTCTATGCATTTAGCTAATGTAAGTGACTCAGCCTCTGTATCTTTTGGGATTTTAAAGTTTTTCTTTTTGTAAGAAATGTAAGGCCCCCATCTGCCATTTAATATTTTTAAATCAGCGTCTTCATCAAATTCTTTAATGAGTTTTTTAGCATCTGCTTCTCGCTTTGCCTTAATTAGCTCAATAGCTGTTGGTTCGTCTACAGTATGCGGATCAAATTCTTTACCTAGGGAAACAAACTTACCATCATGCCTCACATAAGGGCCGAAACGTCCTATAGCTGCTACTATTTTTTTTCCCTCAAATTCACCTATGTCACGTGGGAGTTTAAAAAGCTCAAGCGCTTCTTCTAAATTGATTTTATCCATATATTGGCCTTTTCTCAGAGAAGCATATTGTGGTTTCTCCTCATCTTCTTGAGTACCAATTTGTACGTAAGGACCATACTTACCAATCTTAACAAACATTTCCTTTCCACTTTCAGGATGTACGCCTAGCTTTCTGGTAGTACCTGCATCACTTCTAGTCAAATTTTTATCAGCATCTTCAACAGTTGTATGAAAGCTACTGTAGAAAGAATCAATCATTTTATTCCATATTAGCTTCCCATTCGCAATAGAATCGAATTGTTCTTCTACTTTTGCCGTGAATGAATAATCGACTATATTAGAAAAATGATTCACTAAAAAATCGTTGACTACTATACCCATATTAGTTGGGAAAAGCTTATTTTTTTCAGCTCCGGTTATTTCCGTTTGTATTTTCTCATCTATTGATTTATTTGACAGTAAGAGTTCAGTATATTTTCGTTCTACACCTTCTCGCTGTTCTTTAACTACATAATTGCGTTTTTGTATAGTAGAAATGGTTGGCGCATAAGTGGAAGGTCTGCCAATTCCCTGCTCTTCTAATTTTTTTACCAGACTTGCCTCAGTGTACCTAGAAGGAGGTCTAGTAAAACGTTCAATAGCTAGCAAATGATCCAAATCAAGGATTTGACCTTTATTGAGTGGTGGTAAAATACCTTTACTTTCTTCATTATCATCCTCATCTTCATCAGTAGACTCAATATATACCTTTAAAAACCCTTCAAATTTGATTACTTCGCCAGTAGCAATAAGTTTCTCACTTCTGTCGGAAATATCAATTGTAGCAGTAGTTTTCTCTAATCTGTCATCTGCCATTTGTGAAGCAATAGCTCTTTTCCAGATCAATTCGTATAACCGAATATCGTTACGTTCTCCTTGGACAGTATGATTTCCAAAATTAGTAGGTCTAATTGCTTCATGAGCTTCTTGAGCAGTAGAGGATTTCGTTTTAAACTGCCGATTTTGAATATATTCTTCACCGAACTTAGTACCAATTTCATTTGCTGCAAACGATCTTGCTTCATCAGAAAGATTTACAGAATCAGTTCGCATGTAAGTAATATGCCCTGCTTCGTAAAGGCGCTGGGCAACTGCCATAGTTTGAGAAACTGAGAAATATAATTTCCTACTTGCTTCTTGTTGTAAAGTGGAGGTGGTGAAAGGTGCAGCAGGTGATTTTTTACCTGGTTTAGTTTCTAATTTTTCTATTGAAAAAATGGCATCTTTACAACTTTCTAAAAATGCGTAAGCCTCTTCTTTGGTAGCAAAACGTTTATTAAGATTTGCTTGTAAACTCTTGCCTTTTCCTAAATCAAAAATAGCATTTACTTTATAAGCACTTACAGGCTTAAAAGCGTCGATTTCTCTCTCTCTCTCTACAATCATCCTTACTGCGACAGATTGCACCCTTCCTGCTGAAAGCCCAGCTTTAATTTTTTTCCATAAAACAGGAGAAAGTTCAAAACCTACTAACCTATCAAGTATTCTTCTGGCTTGTTGGGCGTTAACCAAATCAACATCTATGGTTCTCGGTGTTTCAATGGCACTAATAATAGCCTTTTTAGTTATCTCTCTAAAAACTATCCTTTTAGTGCTAGTTTCTTTTAATTTTAAAGCTTCCTTTAGATGCCATGAAATTGCCTCCCCTTCTCTATCATCATCAGTAGCTAGCCAAACAGTTTCAGCTGCTTTAACAAGTTTTTTAAGCTCAGAAATAACTTGTTTTTTATCAGGAGAAATAACATATTCTGGCTTAAACCCATTTTCTATATCAATTGCACCATTAGCTTTGGGCAAATCTCGCACATGTCCATAACTCGATTTAACTACATAATCTTTTCCGAGATATTTTTCTATCGTTTTTGCCTTAGCTGGTGATTCTACTATGACTAAATTTTTCGTCATCGCCTAATAAACTGGTTATAGTGGAGTGAATGAGATTTAAAAAATCACTAAATAGATATAAAAAATTAGTAAATTAAAGCTTAGATAAAC
>JBCDJE010000325.1:0-5502 GCA_038748185.1 Bacteroidota bacterium | reverse complement strand
TTTGGGTTTCATACTCACCACCTAAGTAATAGCTATAGCCTTCCGGCCAATCATATGCTTCCAGCTTAGGTATAATCGATTGTGTTATAGCTGTTGTCTGGTCAGGATCAACCACATTGGCGGTAATTCCGATAGATCGATCAAGGTTAAAGTGATTAATTTTAGCATACTCAGCCTTAAATTCAATGTCTGCTACTTGAGATAAAGGTACCTGATGTCCAGTACTGCTCGCTAAATACACCTGTTGGAAATCATTGATCTTCGGGTTTTCTGTAAATGGAATCCTAACCACCATAGGATAGGTTTCATCATCTCGATCCATCGTTACATTATCTACACTTATGCCGTTTAAACTCGCACGAATTGTCTGATCAATATCTAATAAAGACAAGTTATAAAGTGCCGCTTTATCTCGATTAATTTTCACTTTTATATCTGTCTTTCCCAGTGCGAGTGGATTATCTACATCTTCAGTACCTTCTGCATTGCGAACAATCTCCTCAATATCATAAGCAATCTGCTTCAGCATAGGAAGCTCTTCTCCTAACAGTAGAATCTCAATAGGTGCTTCAAAAGGAGCTCCATTCTTAAGTTCACGAAAATATATTTTCCCATCGGGATAAGCTTTAAAAGCTGACTTAAACTGCTGAAGTGTCTCATAGAATTTACTAGGATTCCAATCTTTGAAATTCACCATTACCTCACCATGATATTTCTTATATTCCTCAGGTATTCTATTATAGTAAACTTGTGGATTGCCATGTCCGGTATTAGTCGTATAATTATCTACATAATCGGTAGTATCTAATATACTTTCGATATACTTAAGAGCTTTATCTGTTCTTTCAAGGTTAGCTGTATAAGGCAAATCTACTGAAATCAGCAATAGAGGTTTATCAGCTGTTGGAAAAAAACTTACACCAATTTGTGGAAAAAGTGCAGCAGCAAAGCCCAATGACAAAATTCCGGCTGTAATAACGACCCATCCTCTTTTTAAAGCAAATGTAATGGTTGGGCGATAGGTTTTAGTGATAACCTTATTTAAGAACCTTCTCACTAATGTATCTTGATTTTTTGCATTGTTACTTCCTGCTAAAAGACGACTTGAAACGATGGGAGTAAATACCAATGCGAGCAAGAGTGAAGCAAATAATGCATAAATAACCGTGAGGGGTAGACTTCTTAGAAATTCTCCTGGTCCACTATTTAATAAGGAGAGTGGTGCAAAAGCCAACACCGTAGTTACTGTTGAGCTAATAATAGCATAACCAACTTCCTTGGTACCATTACTAGCAGCCTCTTTTATAGGCTGTCCTTCATTTTTAAAATTGACAATGTTTTCGATCACCACAATGGCATTATCCACTAGTAAACCAAGCGCAATTACTAAAGCTGCAATACTAATTTGCTGAAGAGCGTAATTGTTAAAATCCAAAACGGCTACTGCCAAAATGATCGAGAGTGGGATAATCGTCATTACTACTAATGCTGGTCTCCACCCCAAAAAAATCCAAATGATTACGCCAACCAAAATAATCCCTTGTAGTAGGTTGGTAATAAAATCATTGATCCTAAACTTTACCGCTGGTTCTTGCTCAAATGCTGATACAATCGTTACATCGGGTGGTAATTGCGTATTAAACTCTTCATTAGCTGCCCGAAGCTGATCTCCTAATACGAGAATATTGGATTTTCGTTTTTGATTAACTGTTAAATAAATACATCTTTTACCATTGAATCTCGCAAACCACTGCTGATCGTCATAATCCATATCTACACGAGCAAAGTCTTTCAGATAAATGATCTGGTTTTCTGATGATCTAATGGCTGTATTTTTGATCTCTTCAAGTTGCTCATACCCTCCAGTAGACTGAATATTAAAACTAAGCCCATCGGCTGTGATATCACCACCAGGCACATTGGCATTATTGCCTCGAAGTATGCTCAACACCTGGCCAAGAGGTAAACCTAATTGTGCCATTTTTTGAAAATCGATACTGATACGAATTTCTTCTACAGGATTCGCCTCTATTTCAGTGGATTTTACAAAATCAAGTTTCTCAATTTCGTCCTGAAAATCCTCAGCAATGTCATAAAGCTTATTATAGGGTACAATTTCTGATAGAATAGCGTATTGTTGAATAGCTACTCGTTCTTCCGGCTTAAACTGGTTGACTTCCAGATCGAATATATCTGCTGGTAAATCTGCCCTAATACCATTTACGGCAGCCAATATCTCATCATATTTTTCATCGTAATCAATCCCAAACTCAGCCTCTACTTTTAATACTGCTAATCCATTTGTAATTTCTGTACGTATTTCTGTAATTTCTTCCAAGTCATCAATAACTGCTTCTATGGGATCTACCACTAAATCTTCCATATCCTCTGGGCTAGTACCGGGATATATAACAATTACTGTATAATTAGGAAGTGACAGAAAGGGATCTTCTGATTTTGGCATAGAGAAAAATGATCTCAACCCAATAAATAATGACAACCCAACCATTACATAAATGAATTGACTGTTTTTAATTGCCAGTGAAGGTAGTCGCATGATTTAGTTATTTACAATGTTGATGGTATCTTGATCATTTAAGTAAGCCGCACCTTCCATCACAAGCCATTCGTTAGTCGCAAGTGATTGGATATCTACCGTAAAAAAGTCGCTATATATTTCTTGCACTTCTAACTGGCGTTTTTGAACAGTTTTCTTGTCTTTTGTAGTAAATACATTCGCTTTTTTCTTATCTCCTTCAATTAGCGCAGACATAGGTATTTTGTAATGTCTTTCTTCTTTAGAAGGAAAAAGCTGTACAAAGCCAACAAACCCATTTTTAAGTTCAGGAAAATATTCAGAAAGGGTAAGTTCTACATCAAAAGTACCTGTAAATGCATTCGCTTCTTCTGAAAGCTCAGTAATTCGCGCTGGGTACTTTTTATTAGGGAAAGCATCAAATTGTATCTGGGCAGTATCTAACACTTTTAGCTTAACAATTTGCCTATCAGAAATACCTATCTTGAGTATTTGGCTACCCTTACCTCCTGTGCTGCCTATAGAATAGATTGGTTGCCCAGAAGATACAAGCTCGCCCTCCTCCGCATTTTTGCTTAATACTTTACCAGTCATTGGGGCAATAATTCTTGCATGCCGTTGATTAAAAGCTGCAATGTCTAAGCTTGCTTTCGCCAATTCAAGCGCCGTCTGAGCGTCTTGTTTTTGCTCTAATGTAGCAACAGTATCCTGATACAGTTTTTCCACTCTTTTCAAATCTCTATCAGCTTTTTCAAATCCTGTTTTTGCCTGAGCGAATTGAGCATTAATCTCTACAAGATCAAGTTGTGCAAGCAACTGACCTTTTCTTACAACATCTCCTTCATCAAAATTGAGTTGAGATACAATCCCCCCAATTTTAAATGAGAAATTGATTTCTTTTTCTGAAGCCAGTACGCCACTTGCCGAAATAGAGCTTGCCGTTCTGCTCTCTTCTGGTTGTAGAACAGTCACTTGCTTAAACTTTTTCTTTAAAGCAGCAGCATCTTTTACATAGTTTTTTTTACATCCTATTAAAATAAAAACCGCTATAATAGTGCTTAGAATTACCTTTTTCATCTTTTCCTATTTTACTTTTAATTTATTGGGCTCAATTTTTAAAGTGAATAGCTGACTCAAGTTCAGCTTCTTTTATTTTGAGGTTATATTTGGCTATCGTTTCTTGTAGTTGGGCAGTAGTAAAAGCATTTCGCGCTTCGTTGTATTGCACTAGTATGGCTTGCCCTAATGCGTATTTTTTTTCAATAATTCTGAAATTTTCTTGCGCATTTTGAAGTTCAAACTGTCTTGATTGAATAATTTTCTCAGCTTCTTGGTAAGCGTAATAGGCTTCAGCAACTTCCAGAGTAATAAGATCTTCTGTTTCTTTTAGTTGAGTTTGGAGTTGCTTTTCCTGAAGGATAGATTTTTGTATTTTAGATTTGTTTTGAAAACCTTGAAATATCGGCCACGATAAAGAAAGTTGAACAAACCAGAAGTCTTGTGTATCATCAAATTGATAGGTGAAACCTTGGTAGCCTAAATCTCCAACCAGATTAATTTTGGGTACTATATAGTTTTTATTGAGTAAGATGGATGCCCGATTCGCTTCAATGCCATACTTTATCTGATCAAGCTCAGCTCTACTACTACTCGCCGACTCCTGCAGTACGTTCAGTATCTCAAATGCATTTTCTTGATCTCCAATTTCAATCTCTCGAGCTATTTCTTCATTTATATCTCTACTGAGTAAATAGTTGAAAAATAAACGGGCTACTTGTTCTTGTCTTTCCGCTCCCGCAATAGTGCTTTCCAATTTGCTTAGTTCAACTTGAGCACCATAAATAATATCTTTAGTAGCTTTATCATTGGCTACTTGTTTTCTGCTTACGTTTACCAACTCCTCAAGTATCTGTCTTGTATCTTTTAAAATAACTACCTGATCTTGTGCTGAAAGGTATTGGTAGTAAGCTACTTTTATCTGTTTTACAAGTTGATTTTCTAAAGCAATTTGCTTTGCTTTCTGCACAGATAACTGAGCCTTTTGCGCTTGGTAGTTGTAATAAATGTCTGTATTCAGCAAAGGCTGAATAAGCCTTACTTTTGTTTCGTGAAAATCATTAGGTAAAAACTGTTCACTGAAGTTGGGGATATCGGTAGGGTATCGATTTTCTCCAAGCAATTGATTTAAGCCTTCATAGGCAGGATTCACCAAATCTCCCGCGGCTACATTAATATTTCTACCTCCACCTGCCCAAATATAAGAGGCATCAAACGAAATATCGGGTAAATACATTCCTCTTGCTTCTAATACAGCCTGAGATTGTATTTTTGTCCCTAATTGTTCTCTCAGAAATGATTGGTTATTTTCTAATCCTTGCTGTATATAGGCATCTAATATGGGCGATTGGCTAGAAACATACAAGGGCGCCATAAAACAGAAAATAAAAATCAACTGAAATTTGAAAACCGACTGACAGTCGGATTTTTTCAAAAAAAATAGTCGCTGTTTACTATTTATTAAAGAAATACTGACTTCTAACATGGGTTCATACTAATTTAGGCATTAATTCCTTACTTGATTTTTCGGTACTCAGTGCAGTACTAATTAGGTTAAAAAAATGCTGATATATCATATTTTCATCTATTTCATTAAACTTTTCAAGAACATCTCCTCTTGTTTTTATTAATTGAATCATTCCTGTTGACATACTCCATAACAAATTACCCAAAACACCAGGGTGTAAGTCTTTTCTAATAGTTCCATCATCAATACCTGTTTTAATAGCTCTATGCATTATATCATGGCAGCGATGCGCATTTTCCATACTTCTTATAGGATCTGTATTTGTATAACCTCCTTCAAATAGTGAAATAAAGGCATAGTAATTTGGAAAGTCTTTTGAATAAGTAATATAGTTTTTGCCAATATTCATTGTTTTTTCAAAACCTGTTTCACCACTTTCATA
>JBCDJE010000324.1:0-5518 GCA_038748185.1 Bacteroidota bacterium | reverse complement strand
TGGTTCCTTGATTATGCATCTTATGTAATTCTAGAAAGAGCTGTTCCTGCTATTGAAGACGGACTAAAACCTGTACAAAGGCGTATCCTTCATGCAATGAAGGAATTAGATGATGGCAGGTACAACAAAGTAGCTAATATTATTGGAAGCACCATGCAATTTCATCCACATGGAGATGCTTCTATTGGCGATGCTATGGTAAATATTGGACAAAAAGACCTGCTTATAGATATGCAGGGCAATTGGGGTGATATTCGTACAGGTGATAGGGCTGCGGCATCTCGATACATCGAAGCCAGGCTTTCTAAGTTTGCGCTTGAAGTAGTTTATAATCCTCAAACTACTAATTGGCAACTCTCTTATGATGGACGAAAAAAGGAGCCTGTGACCCTTCCCGTAAAATTCCCTTTACTTCTAGCCCAAGGTGCCGAAGGAATAGCCGTTGGGCTTGCAACCAAAATAATGCCTCATAATTTCTGTGAATTATTACAAGCTTCAATTAAAATTTTAAATGGGAAAAATGTAAATATTCTACCCGATTTTCCTACTGGAGGTCTAGCCGATTTCTCTAATTACAACGAAGGCTTAAAAGGTGGTAAAATACGTATTAGAGCAAAAATTGAAACAAAAGATAATAAGACTTTACTCATAAGAGATATCCCCTATTCTACTACTACACAAAGCCTTATCGATTCAATAATTAAGGCCAACGATCAGGGTAAAATTAAAATTAGAAAAGTAGTAGACAATACTGCAAAGGATATAGAAATTGAAGTGCATCTTTCACAAGGACAGTCACCAGATGTAACCATTGCAGCACTATATGCTTTCACCGATTGTGAAATATCCATTTCACCGAATACATGTGTGATTGTAGATGAAAAGCCTCGCTTTATAAGCGTGAATGAGATGCTCAAAATATGTACAGAGCAAACATTAAATCTGCTTAAAAAAGAGTTATCGATTAGGAAAGGAGAGTTGATGGAAAAGCTTTTATTTTCATCTTTGGAAAAGATATTTATTGAAAATAAAATCTATCGTGATATTGAAGAATGTGAAACATGGGAAGCAGTACTTAAAACAATAGATGATGGATTAACACCCTTTAAAGAAGACTTCTATAGAGAGATTGTACAAGATGATATTATCAGGTTAACTGAAATCAAAATTAAAAGGATTTCCAAGTTCGATACCTTTAAAGCCGATGAGTTAATGCGAAAACTCAACGAAGAGCTAGCAACAGTAAATTATAATCTTGAAAATCCTATTGAATATACTATTGCTTATTTTGAAAACCTCTTAAAAAAATATGGTAAAGGCAGGGAGCGAAAAACAGAAATAAGTACTTTCGATACCATTGCTGCTACAAAAGTTGCTGCTAATAATGCCAAGCTATATGTTAACAGGAAAGAAGGTTTTATTGGTTATGGACTCAAAAAAGATGAATACGTAAGCGAGTGCTCTGATATTGATGATATAATTGTATTCAGGCAAGACGGCAAATGTGTGGTAAGCAAAATTGCCGACAAGGTTTTCGTAGGGAAGAATATAATTCATGCCGAAGTTTTTATAAAAGGAGATGAAAGAAAAGTTTATAATCTGATTTATCGCGATGGTAAAACAGGCGTATCGCGCGTTAAACGCTTTCAGGTATTAGCTGTAACACGCGATAGGGAATACGATCTCACTAAAGGTGCTAAAGGCAGTCGTATACTTTATTTTTCAGCTAACCCTAATGGCGAAGCAGAATTAATCACTGTAACACTTAACAATAGTTCTAGTGCTAGAATTAAAGTCTTTGATTATGACTTTGCCGACTTAGATATTAAAGGTCGCGCCTCACAAGGTAATATACTTACTAAGTATACTATTAAAAAAATTAAATTAAAAAGAGAAGGTGTGTCTACCCTTGCAGCAGCTGATATATGGTACGATGAGGCTGTTGGCACCTTAAATAAAGACGAAAATGGCACCTACCTAGGCAAGTTTAAGGAAGACAGTAAAATCATTGTTTTCTACAATACAGGCGAGTATGAATTAACTAATTTTGAATTAACTAACCGATATGACTATAGAAACATAGTGCATATAAAAAAATTCGATCCTGATGGTATTATTACTGCTATTCATTACGATGGAAAGAATAGAGCTTATTATGTAAAGAGATTCAAAATTGAAACTACCACAATTGATAAGAAATACATGTTCATTAGTGAAAATGCAGGGTCGCGGTATGTAATGGTCACTACACAAAAAAAGCCTATTGTAGAAGTTCAGATAAAAAATAGTAAAAAAGAAATTGAATGGGCGAACTTTAAACTAGATGAATTTATAGATGTAAAAGGCTGGAAAGCGATAGGTAATAAACTTTCTTACGATAGAGTAATGAAGGTAAAATTAATTTCCAAAGATGAGCCTGTTGAAGTAATGGTAAATAAAAAAGAACCAGTAGCTTCTAGTAATGAAGAACAGGATAATAGTAAAGAGCAATTAAAACTCTTCTAGATTGGGCATTTTATATTTCTAAACATTTTCGATTGGTAAATAGGCAGGATATTCTAAAGCACTCTTTTATTGAAATTGATTGCATTCTGCAATTAAACGTAAGCTTGCTTAAACCAAATTTTTCCAAAAAAGATAAGCAATAGAGAAATCTAGATAATCAATTACAATAATTTAAAAAGACTTTCTCTAAAGTAAATGATTATATTTAATTGCTTTAATTGTGCTACTGTTCTTTGCAACGAGAAATGCTATATGTTTTTTGATTAAGCGTCTATTTTACGCTATAGTTAATAATTTCAATTTACAGTTCAGTAACATATAAGCAAACCCAACACATAAAGCACTAATTACCAGTATCAATAAAATTATTATTCTTATTGATTGCTTAATATCATCATTCAGTTTCTTGAGATGATTTAAATTCCATTTATTAAAAACTCTTATTAAAATGAAGAAAAATTTAATACTACTATCCCTAATGTTTTTTTTACCATTAATATCTGTTAGTGGTCAGTCAAAAAAAGCACTTGAAAAAAAATTAGCAGCATTAAAAGCTGAAGCCACCCAAAAAGTAGAAGAGAAGAAAAAATTCACTCAGGTGATGAACGATATGATTTTCAGTTTCTCAGAATTGGGCTTTCAAGAATTTAAAACTTCTGCATACATAACTGATATATTAAAAGAAAATGGTTTCAGTATTGAAGAAGGCATCTCTGAAGTACCAACTGCATGGATAGCAAAATGGGGTTCAGGTAAACCAGTAATTGCTATAGGCAGTGATTTAGATTGTATTCCTAAGGCTTCACAAAAACCAGGAGTTGCTTACCACGATCCTATTATAGAAGGAGCACCAGGCCACGGAGAAGGCCATAATTCCGGACAAGCATTAAATGTAACAGCAGCATTAGTAGTAAAAGAAATTATGGAAAGAGAAGGCATACAAGGTACCATTATGCTTTGGCCTGGAGTTGCAGAAGAATTAGTAGGAACTAAAGCTTTTTTTGTAAGAGATGGGTATTTCGATGATGTAGATGCTGTAATTTTCACTCATGTAAGTAATAACATGCAAGTCTCCTATGGAGCAGCAAGAGGTAACGGACTTGTTTCGGTAGAGTTTACCTTTGAAGGCGAAGCTGCACACGCTGCTGGTAGTCCTTGGAGAGGACGGAGTTCACTTGATGCAGTTGAATTAATGAATATTGGTTGGAACTTTAAAAGAGAACATCTTCCAATTACTCAACGCTCACACTATGTGATTACCAATGGTGGTGATCAACCAAATGTAGTTCCTTCTGTAGCATCGGTTTGGTATTACTTTAGAGATACTACTTATCCTGGCATTAAAAAAATGTATGACGAAGCCATAAAAATTGCTAAAGGTGCTGCTATGATGACCAACACCGAAGTAAGCTGGCGCTATTTGGGAAGCGCTTGGCCTAGGCATTTTAATAAAATTATGGCAGAATCAATGTATGAAAATATTAAAGAAGTCGGTTTACCTACTTGGGACGAAAAAGACTTATTGTTAGCTACTTCATTACAAGTAGAAGTAAACTCAAAAGAAAAAGGTCTGAAAACGGAATTGGCAGAACTAGGCTTACCTGTAAAATTTAATATTGGCGGAGGATCTGATGATATTGCAGACATTTCGTGGAAAGTACCAACAATTACTTTAGGTTATCCTTCCAACATACCGGGCTTACAAGGACACCATTGGTCAAATGCTGTTGCTATGGCTACTCCAATTGCACATAAAGGGCTTACTGCTGGTGCAAAAGTTGAGGCGATGACTTTACTAGACTTATTTATGAAACCGGAAATTATTGAAGAAGCTTGGAAATATTTTAAAGAGGAACAAACAAAAGAAACAGAATATATTCCATTTTTAAATCAAGAGGATAAGCCTGCAGTAGATATGAACAAAGAGATTATGGAAACATTTATTCCAAGCCTTGAAAAATACTATTACAATCCTGAAAAGTACGACACTTATCTCGAACAACTTGGTATAACTTATCCTACAGTAAAATCAACAGAAGAGGGGGGTAAATAACGGCCTTCTTAACTAAATGAAACTTCGAGAGTAAATTAAATTCCTTTTAGGTATTATCGTCTAAGAGGAATTTTCTTTTTCAGATATTCTTATTCTGGTCTTTCTCTATAAGCTTAATATTTTCTATACTAAAGCCTTTATTTTTGGGTAGTACAATCTCAAATGTAGTGTACTCGCTTTCAAGACTTTTCACTTTAATATCTCCATCTAGCTTTTTAATCGCCTTACTAACAATGTATAATCCTAAACCAAAACCCGCAGTAAGATGGCTCGCAACAATAAACATCCTAAATACTTTCTTTAATTGCTTTTGAGGAATACCAATGCCATTGTCGTAAAATACTATGCTCACTTTATCTTCATCCTCAGTTATATTAATAGAAATTTTTGACTTCCTCAATTCAGGTATTGCCCTAAAATTAATTGAATTTTCCATTAAGTTTTGGAAGAAAATTTCAACCAACTTATTATTCCCATAATAAGTTAAATTACTATCAATGTTTACCTGTAGTTCTAAATCTTCAGTATTATATTTTAATCCTAAGTAATCCCAAACAGCTCCAATAATTCTTTTAAAGTCTACCAATTCATCCCTATCTTTCTCAAGGTTTATTTCACTAGCCATTACTAATTTACTGAGCATTACATCCATCTTATGAAAAGTATAATCAAGTTTTTCATATATTTCAGTAATAGAAGCACGTGACCTTTCCAGTTTTAATACTTCAAGTAAACCTTTAAAATGTACGAGAGGTCTTCTTAAGGCATGAGAAGATTGATAAAAAAAAGTATCAAGTTCTTCACTCGTTTTATTCAATTCTGAAGTTCTTTGTAAGAGTATTTGATTAAGCTTAGTATTTAAATTTTTTAAGTCTGAATTCGCGGTCTTTAATTGATTTCTAGAAATCTTCAAATCATTGTTAATACTTACAATTTGTCTTTGCTTTTGTTCAATTTCTT
>JBCDJE010000323.1:0-5528 GCA_038748185.1 Bacteroidota bacterium | reverse complement strand
CATTCTTGTGCCATATAATAAGCAATGGGACTCGCTATTACAAATGCAATTAAAATAAGTCGAGTATAATTTTTTGATAACAAATACACTAAACCCCATGAGTTTGCCCCATTTACTTTTCGAATACCTATTTCCTTTGCACGCTGATCAGCCGTATAAGAAGATAGGCCAAATAACCCAAGACATGAAATAAAAATGGAAACAAAGGCAAAGATACGTACCATTTTTCCAACTATCATTTCACTATTATAAGATGCCGCATATTCTTGATCCAAGAATTCATAACGAAAAGGATAAGTAGGGCTCAGTTTTTTGGTAATTTTTTCTATTTCTGCTAGCGCAGTAGGTATATCATTTTTTACGCGAATAAATACAGTATTAGGACTATTTGGTAAATAGCTAATAATCATGGGCTCAATAGGATCGTATAGACTACTCATGTGAAAGTTTTTAACTACACCAATAATTCTTCCTTCTACTCCCCAAACTGAAAGGCGCTGATCAACAGGATTTTCGTATCCTATAAGTTTAGCAGCTACTTCATTAATGACAAAATTTGAAGTATCTGTTACCAGTTTTTCAGAAAACCCCCTACCCTTGAGAATTTCCATACCCATAGTATTAAAGAAATGAGGTTCTGTTAACATGATATTCATTTCAACTACTTCGTCTGGATGCTTACCATCCCATGTAGTATTACTCGTCGATCTGCCGTAAGAAATTGGATTTCCAGAAGTGAAGGTTACATCTTGTATTTGTGGAATCGAAAGTAACTGGTTTCTATAAGTTTCTTCTTTTCCTTCAAGCTCACGTGAAACATCTAAATGAATAAGGTTTTCTTTATCTAAACCTAAGTTTTTATTGAGTATATAATCAGTCTGCCCTGTTACTATAAAGGTGCCTACAATTAAAAGAATAGCTAATGCAAATTGAAAAACAACTAATCCGTTTCGAAAAAGACTATTGAATTTAGAACTACTTACGATTCCTTTAAGAGAATCTATAATTTTTAAAGAAGATAATAAAAAGGCAGGGTAGCTTCCTGAAAGTAACCCAACTACAACAGTTATCCCAATAATAGGAAAGAGTATGTTTAAATCGGTAAATGAAATAGTTAATTCTTTGCCAGTAAGCTGATTAAAATACGGGAAAATTAACATGACGACTAGTAAGGCAAGTAAAATTGAAACAAAAGATAGCAAGAAAGATTCAATAAAAAATTGTTGACTTAGCGAGCCCTTTTGCGCCCCCAGTACTTTGCGTACACCAACTTCTTTTGTTCTACGGCTAGATCTTGCTGTAGCCAAGTTCATAAAATTGATGCATGCCATTATTAATAGAAAAATAGCAATGCCCACTAAAATTCTTACATATTGGATTCTTCCACCTGCAACAACCCCATTTTTAAATTCGGAATACAAGTATTTATCTTTCAAAGGTTGGGTGAAAAGCCGCTCATCAGCTTCATCATTAGTATGGGTATTGACTTCTTGCTCTATACGTTTGTTAATTTCCGAAATATTTCCAGCTTCATTTAAGCTAAAATACATAGCAAAACCTCCATTATACCAACTTTCCACCCAGTTGTTTCTTGCCATAAATTCTTCAGCAGGAATAATCCAATCAAATTTGAAAGCACTTTTTGTACGCTTGTCTTCCACTACTCCTGTTACAACAAACTCCTGTCGTTCGTCCACCATAAAACTTTCTCCAAGGGCATCTTCAACACTTCCAAAGTACCTTTCTGCTAAATTTCTTGAAAGTACTACTGAATACATTTCATCAAGAGAAGTTTCAGAGTTACCTACTAAAAATTTAAATGAAAATACTTCAAAAAAATCGTTAGAAGCATACATTCCCTTTTCATAGGTGGATTCGGTGTCATGGCGGAATAGTATGTCCTCCACCCAACTTACAATAGTAACTTTATCAATCTCTGGATATTCGGTTTCCAAAACTTCTACTAGCGGCTGAGGTACAGTGCCAGTAGTCTGTATTTCGCCACTGGCTTGGTACATGTTTCGCCTTATTTGATAAATATCGTTCTCGTGGTGAGTATCCATAGATATTTCATCTTGTACCCAAGTAAAAATGGTAATACTTGAAGCAAGTCCTACTACCAATCCTAATAAATTAATAGCTGTATAACCTTTGTATTTTAAGGCATGTCGGATCGCAATGATGATGTGATTATATAACATATTTGACCTAGTTTGATAAAATGATATGTTTCTAATAATACCGGGCCTGAATAGAAGTAATATATCCCAAAGAAACATTCTTCTGGCTGTTTTTAAACTTTTCTCTGCCCTTTCTTCAAATAGTTCGCATAAATCTCCTTCAACATCTTCAATCAGTTCCGGCGAACAGAACCATCGAAGAAACCGAAGTGGTACCTTAGGAGGAGATATGTCCCATTTTTGTTGTTGCATATTTATTTAAACTCAAAAGCAATAGGCGGAATAGCATCCCATAATTGTTTTCGAGTAGACATTACATAATCGAGGGCTCGTTTACCATGAACAGTTACTTTGAAATATCGCTTTCGTTTTCCACCGCGCATGGCAGTAGCCTCGCCAAATTGAGATTCCAGATAGCCTTTTTTCTCCAATCTTTTAAGTGCAGTACGCATAGCACCAACACTTACTTTCCTACCCAATCTTTCTTCAATTTCTTTCTTTATAGTAATTCCGTAAGCATTTTCATATAGAACAGCTACCGTTAGCATTACTATTTCTTCAAACTCACCAATTGAATATTTAGTCATAGTATTTATTTAAGTCCTAAATGTAATTTTTATAAATTAAAGAGAAAAGGAATCAGAGAATTATTTTAATCCTAATTGTAATCTTTATTAAAAAAAGTCTTAATATTAAGATATTAGAAGGAGGATGCTATTATAATGAATTAATACCATGTCGCATTAAATCTGCTGCATTGTAGATATAATATTGTTAATGCAATATAAGGCAACATATAATTTAATTCACTCTCCCATTAACAATTAAGTAAGAAATTCTGATTGGCAAAATTAATACTTTATAAAATCAAGCTTCTGAACAAACTGTAGGTATAATCATTTCAGTAACTAACTCGATATGTGTTTACAATGTTACTTTCGGGTTTTTGAATACTTCTTATTGCATAGTAATAGAATTATGTGCCTGTTATTTACTTTATTCTTCAACTGTGATTTCATAACTACCCGACTTAAGCTTCAAAGAAAATGAATTATTTGCTTGTTTCTCAACCAATATATTCTCATCTAAAGTTATATCACTTCCTTCAAGGCTTAGTGTAGCAGTACTATTAGCAGGAATTTTTACATTATAAAAAATCTTTCCATCTGTTCTTTTCCATTCACTTACGACTTTACCATAGGGGCTAATATATCTTGCTTCAAAAGCATCAAGATTAGAGACAAAATGCGGTGTTAATAATACATTTTTGAAACCAGGTTGATTGGGGTCTGGTTTTATTCCTCCAAGTGCTTTATAATACCAAGCGCCTATTTCGCCAAACATGATATGATTTTGGGAAATATCATTAATAGTGGTTTCCATATTCCAATTTTCAAGGAGTGTAGTAGCGCCGTTAACAATCCACCAACCCCAAGATGGATATGTTTCTTGAGAAGCTACTTCATAGGCTAAATCTCCATATCCGTTTTCACTTAATGCATTTAAAATAGTCTTACTCCCTAATAACCCTACATCTATATGTTTACCATCTGCTATTACTCTTTTTGCAAGGTTATCTGCTACTTGTTTTCGAGATACTTCAGGTACTATATTCCAATATAGAGCAGCACTTAATTCTGTTTGAAAACCACTTCCATAAATCCCGGTTTCTTCATTAAAATATTTTGTGTTTATTGCTGCTTTTATATGCTGTGCTAATTCAGCATAGCTCTTATGATCATCCTCTTTACCTAATAGCTTTGCCGCTTTTGATAAAATTAATGCATCAGTATAATAATAAATTGAAGACGTATATTCTTTAGGACTCACTGATTTTACAGGAACCCAATCACCTAATCCCCAATCGGTAAGATAAGAAGGGCTTATTTCTGTAATGTGATCTACATATCTTTTTATATTTTCATAACAAGCTTTAAGTAAATGAGTATCCCCATAAAAAAGATAAATATTCCAAGGGATGATTGCTATGGAGCTCGTCCAATCAGGACCATTAGCCCAATCATACCCCCAGCCAGCCGTAGGAATTATTGCTGGTAAAACACCATTCGGTTGTTGCTCGTCTCTATGATCTGCTAGCCATTTTTCATAAACCGTTATGGCATTGTAATTATATAACCCTGTTTCGATAGCAATATGTGCATCTCCTGTCCAACCATTTTTCTCACGTTGAGGGCAATCTGTCGGATAACCAAACAGATTAGATAGATAGGCATTATTAGTTGCTTCCCAAATTTTATTTAAGGTATTACTCGAACTGTTGATTTTACCTACAGACGGTACATCGCTATGCATAAAAATACCTGACAGGCTATTTTTTGTAAGCTCAATAGGTTTGCTGCTAGCAACTTCTACATATTGAAACCCTTTGTAATTAAAACGAGGTGTAAATGTTTCTAAACCTTTACCACTAAGAACATAAATATCTGTTTGAAAAGGGTCAGAATCATCGGTAGGTCTATAGTGTAAGTCAATATTAGACTGATCGATATTTCCATCTTTATCTAATAGCTCAGCATGTGTAATTCGCAAGATAGTTCCTGCTTCACCTTCCACCCTAATCTTGCTAACGCCGGCAATATTTCTACCTAAATCAAAAATATACTTTTGGCTATTTACTTTTCTAATGCTTTTAGGAGTTATTTCTTCAATATGTCTGATGGGATGCATCGACTGCGAGACTATGTTCTGTGAAGGTGCCATAGTAATTATGCTACTCATCCATTTATTATCGTCAAAACCCACCTTATTCCATCCTGGTTGCTCCAAACGTGCATCGTAGTGTTCAGCAGTATAAATACTGTTAAATATGACCGGACTTAATGCTGTTTTCCAATTTTCATCAGTAGAGATGGTTTCTACAGATCCATCTTCGTAGGTAATTCTTAAATTCAGACAAAACCTAGGTCTTGCTCTCCAAGGAGCTTCATGAAAAAACCAAACTGCTGTAGATTGATGATTGTACCAACCATTTCCAAGTAAAATTCCTATTGCATTATTTTCTTGCAATAAAGAAGTTACATTGTGAGTAATGTAAAGATTTCGTTGGTCATACCTAGTATACCCTGGGTCAAGTTGATGGTCGCCTACACGTTGACCATTAATATAAAGTTCAAAAACACCTCCAACAGCAATATATGCATGAGCAGTTTTAATTTTTTTTATTGTTTTAAACTCTTTTCTAAAATAGGCGGCTGGTTTTAGTGTGCTATCATTTGAATCGCTTATCCATGACCCTAACCAGTTATCCATTTGCATCATACCTGTTTCAAAACTGTTAACTGCTGAAAATGAGCTTTCACGACGATCCTTATCCCAAACTTTTACAGT